>JBOHRE010000001.1:0-104650 GCA_050732635.1 Longimicrobiales bacterium
GGTGGCCGCCGCGGCAGTCGCGTTTGCCGGCTGGCGTCGCCGCTGGGTGCCCGCCGTGGCGGCGCTGGTCGCGCTGGGCCTCGGCGCCGTGATGCTCGAGTGGGCGTATCCGGCGTTCGTCCAGCGCTTCCGTGTCGAGCCGAATCAACTCGCCCGCGAGGCGCAGTACATCTCCTGGAACATCGAGTTCACGAGGCGGGCGTACGCGTTGGACGCGATTCGCCGCGAGCGATTTGCGCACCGTCGCTCAGCGCTGGATTCTGGCGCTGTGGCGCAGGCATCGCTCGAGCAGCTGCCGCTGTGGGATCCGGCGCCGCTCAGCGTCGTCTTCAATCAGATTCAGACGCTGTACCGCTACTACACGTTCGCCGATGTGGATTTCGACCGGTACGGCCCGCCCGGCGACCGGCGACAGGTGGCGGTCGCGGTGCGTGAGCTGGATGCCTCGGCGATCCCCGAGCCGAGCCGCAGCTGGCAGAACCTGCGACTGACGCCCACCTACATGCGTGGGCGCGGTACGGTCGTAACGCCGGCGGCGCAGATGTCGACGCAGGGGGAACCGGTCTACTGGCTTCAGGATGTCGATCCGATTCGGCGCAGCCCCGCCGCGCCCGATGATGTGCGGCTCGATAATCCGGCCATCTACTTCGGCGAGAACATCGCTCCGGACCATTACGTGATCCGCGTGCCGGGTCGCGAGGCAGAGCTGACTCCGGCGGCGGGCGACGTGCCTCGCGGCGTCCGGCTCAGCTCCTTGCCACGCCTCCTCGCGTTCGCGTGGCTGGTCGGTGACAAGAACCTGCTGTTCTCGGGCGAGCTGAGCGACCAGAGCGAGATCATCTACCGCCGCTCCATCATCCAGCGTCTCGACGAGATCACGCGTTTCGTTGCCTGGGATCCGGACCCGTATCCGGTGCTGCACGAGGGGCGCGTGGTCTGGATCGTGGAGGGCTACACTGGCACCTCGCGTTTTCCCATTGCGCGATCCGTGTCACTCCAGGTCGACGGCCCCGGCCTTGCCCGTTACGTGCGCAACAGCGTGAAGGCCACCGTCGATGCGGTGACCGGCGAGGTCACGTTCTACACCGCGGATGCGGAGGATCCGATCCTGCGCACCTACCTGCGGGTGTTCCCGGAGCTGATGCTGCCACTCGAGCGTATGCCGGCCGGGCTGCGGTCGCATCTGCGGTATCCGCCGCACCTGCTGAGCATCCAGGCAGGCATGCTCGGCGAATATCATCTCGACGAGCCGGACCGCTTCTTCGCGAGCCAGGACGTCTGGCAGGTCGCGCTCCAGGAGGGCCCAGCCGGCCAGACGCGATCGCACCAGCCGCAATATGCGATGCTACGCCTGCCCGGCGAGACGGAGCCGGAGTTCGTGATGTCGCTGCCACTGGTGGCGCTCGAACGTCAGAACATGACCGCGCTGCTGTTCGCGCGCGCCGATCCACCCAATGAGGGCGAGATCGTACTCTACGAGGTGCCCCGCGATCAGCAGGTTCCCGGGCCCACGCAGGTGAGCGCGCTGATCGAGGCGGACCCGCTCATCTCCCAGGAGCTGTCGCTGTGGAGACGGGGCGGCAGCGATGTACAGATGGGCGAAATGCGGATCGTACCGCTCGACAGCGCGCTGCTGTATGTGGTGCCGATCTTTCTGGCGGCGGAGGCCGCCGCGATTCCCGAGCTCATCCGCATCGTCGCGAGCGACGGCACGAACGTCATGCTCGGAGCCAGCCTGCCCGACGCCGTGAGCGGGCTGACGGCGCCGGCCGATGCGCGCACCCGGCTGGCCGAGGCGCTTGCCGGCGTGGAAGGCACCGGTGTCGACGGCGATTGGCCTGCCCGCTCGCTCGAGCTGCTCGAGGAGGCGGAACGCCGGCTGCGTCAGGGTGATTTCGCCGGCTTCGGCGAGGCGCTGCGCGAGCTGCGCGAGCAGCTCGAGCGAGCCCGCCAGAGCCAGCCCGGAGGCAGCCCTCGGTGAGCGCGAAAGTGACGGTGCCAAACGGACTTCCGCCGATCGGCAGCGCTTGCACGCCCCTGCGATGCGGGGTATGATGGCCGCGCCCGAACCCGCCGCCCAAGCTCCACGGACCATCGTGATCGCACTGGGCGGCAACGCGCTGCTGGCGCCTGGCGAGCGCGGCGACATTCACCAGCAGTTCGCGCACACGCGCGAGAGCCTGGGCCCGATCGTCGCGCTGGCGAAGCAGGGCTGGAAGATCGCGATCGTCCACGGCAACGGGCCGCAGATCGGTGACGAGCTGGTGCGCAACGAGTGCGCACGCGATCAGCTTCCACCGTTGCCGCTGGGCGTGCTGGTCGCGGGGACCGCCGGTTGGATCGGCTATATGATCCAGCAGTCGCTGGAGAACGCATTGGCGCGGGACGGGATCGGGCGGCGTGTGGCCACCATCATCACCCAGGTGCTCGTCGACCCTGCGGATCCCAGTACGCGTGAGGCGACGAAGCCGATTGGTCGCGTGATGGATGAGGCCACGGCAGGAGCACTGGCAGCGGAGCTGGGCTGGACGGTCGGTGAATCGAGCGGCGGCTGGCGCCGGCTCGTGCCTTCGCCGCTGCCGCGTGCCATCGTCGAGCGCGAACAGATTCAGCACCTGGTGCAGGGCGGCACCATCGTCATCGCGGCCGGCGGCGGCGGCATCCCGGTCTACGCCGACCCGCGGCTCGGACTCGAGGGCGTCGATGCCGTGGTCGACAAGGACCGCGCCGCCGAGGTGCTCGGGCGCGACATCGGCGCTTCGGTCCTCCTGATCCTCACCAACGTCGAGGGTGTCTTCCGCGACTTCGGCACGAGCCGGCAGCGCGTCATGCGGCGGCTCCGGGCGGTCGAAGCCGACGCGCTCCTGGCCAGCGGCAGCCTGGGTAGGGGTAGCATGGCGCCGAAGGTCGAAGCCGCGGTCGGCTTCGTGCGCACGGGTGGAGAGCGCGCCGTCATCGCCGCCCTGGACAGAGGACTGGACGCCGTGTTGGGCGGCTGCGGAACGGAGGTCGTGCCATGAACATCCACGAGTATCAGGCCAAGGAGCTACTGCGCGCGGCTGGCGTCCCGGTTCCGCCGGGCCAGGTCGCCAGCACGCCGGACGAAGCGGCGACGATCGCCGGCGAATACGGCGGCACCGTGGTCGTGAAGGCACAGGTGCATGCCGGCGGGCGTGGCAAAGCGGGCGGTGTGAAGCTCGCCCGGAATGCCGAGGAAGCCCGCGCCCTCGCCGCCCGGATTCTCGGCCTGGAGATCAAAGGTCTGACCGTCGAACGGGTGCTGGTCACGCCGGCCGCGGACATCGCCTCGGAAGCCTATGTCGGCGTGATCGTCGACCGCGCCAGCAAGCGGCCGGTCTTCATGGTCAGCCGCGAGGGCGGCATCGATATCGAAGAGGTCGCCGCGAGGAACCCCGACGCGATTCGCAGGCTGGCCGTCGATCCGCGCTATGGACTGCTCCCCCACCAGGCCTACTGGTTGGCCGCTTCGCTCTACGACAATGGCGCGCAGCAGCGCGCGTGCAGCCGTATCCTGCAGCAGCTGTATCGCGCCTTCATCGACGCCGGCGCCTCGCTGGCGGAGATCAATCCGTTGATCACCACGCCGGACGGGTCGATCGAGGCGATCGACGCCAAGTTCAACATCGACGACAATGAACTGTTCCGTCGCGGCGCGATTGCGGCGCTGCGTGACCCGAGTGCCGAGCCACGCGCCGAGGCGGACGCGCGCGCGGCTGGCCTGAGCTATATCAAGCTGGATGGCGACATCGGCGCCGTCGTCAACGGCGCGGGACTCGCCATGGCCACCATGGACCTGATCAAGTTCTACGGCGGTGAGCCTGCGAACTTTCTGGACGTCGGCGGATCCTCGAATCCGGACAAGGTCGTGAACGCGCTGCGGATCATCACCAGCGATCCGAACGTCCGCGTCATCCTATTCAATATCTTCGGTGGCATTACGCGCTGCGACGACGTCGCCAACGGCATTGTCGAGGCCAGGCGCCGCGTCGACATCGATGTCCCGCTCGTCATCCGCCTGACCGGCACCAACGAGACGGAAGCGCTCGAGATCCTGCAGCGCAACGACATGTCCGCGACGACGTCCATGGATGAGGTCGTGCAGAAGGCGGTCGAGCTTGCACACAGCGCCGAACCGGTATAGACCACGACATGGCGATCTTTATCGACAGCGAGAGCACAGTCATCGTTCAGGGCATCACGGGCCGCGACGGCTCGTTTCATACCCGCCAGATGCTGGAGTACGGCACGCGCATCGTAGGCGGTGTGACGCCCGGCAAGGGCGGCCAGAGCTTCGACAGTGGCAACGGGGCGCGCGTGCCGATCTTCGACACCATGGACACCGCGGTGCGCGAGACCGGCGCCACCTGCTCGGTCATCTACGTGCCACCTGCGTTCGCGGCGGACGCCATCATGGAGGCCGCCGACGCCGGGGTTCGCTTCATCGCCGCGATCACCGAGGGGATCCCGGTCCTCGATATGACCCGCGTCTGGTCCTTCGTCGAGGAGAAGGGCGCAAGGCTGCTGGGCCCCAACTGCCCCGGCGCCCTGTCGCCCGGACAGTCGAAGGTCGGCATCATGCCGGGCCAGATCGCGAAGCCGGGCGCGGTCGGCGTGGTTTCGCGCTCGGGCACGCTCACCTACGAGATCGTGTACCTGCTGACCAACGCCGGCATCGGGCAGAGTACCTGCGTCGGTATCGGTGGCGATCCGATCATCGGCACCTCGTTCATCGATTGTCTCGCCGCCTTCGAGGACGACCCGGCCACCCGCGCCATCGTCATGATCGGTGAGATCGGCGGGTCCGACGAACAGAATGCCGCGCGCTATGTCGAGCAGAAGCTGAGCAAGCCCGTGATCGGCTTCATTGCGGGCCAAACGGCGCCGCCCGGGCGCAGGATGGGACACGCGGGCGCGATCATCAGCGGCTCGGCGGGCACGGCTGAAGAGAAGATCGAGGCCTTCGAGAGCAACGGGATCGCGGTCATGCGTCGGCCCTCGGACGTGGTCGAGCTCGTGCGCAAGGTGCTCTGAGCGGCGCGCCTGGGCATCCCATGCAGCTTCGCGACCTGCTTCCGCTCGAGCACGTGGTTGTGCCGCTCCACGCCCGAGATCTGCGCGCAGCGCTCGAGCGGCTCGCCGCCGCGCTGGATGCCGCCGGCCGCATCGCCGATCGCGACGCCCTCGCCGAATCGCTCGAGCGGCCGTCCCTGCGCTCCGCCGTGGCGGTCGGTGACGACGTCGTGCTGCCGCACTTCCGGACCAACGCCGTGAGCGAGCTGGTCGTGGCTCTCGGTGTATCGCCGCAGCCGATCGACGCGTTCCGCAGCGGCGTCGACACCGGGCCTCGCGTCGTCGCCCTCGTGCTCGCACCCCAGGACACCGCCACGCTGTACCTGCAGACGCTGTCTACCCTGGCGCGCTTTTTTCGCGACGACGAGCGGCGTCGCCGCGTGCTCGAGGCCCGCGAGCCGGGCGACGTTGTGGCCGCGGCCGAAGAGGCCGACCTGCGCATCCAGCCGCGTCTCACGGTACGCGACATCATGGTTCCCGTGGCCGCCCGCGTCACACCCGATACGTCGATCCGTGAGGCGATCGACCTCATGGTCCGTTACCGGATGATGGTGCTGCCTGTCGTCGGCGAGAACCACGAGGTGCTCGGCACCGTGACCGAGCGTGACATCCTGCGGCATTTACTGCCGCAGATGCCTCGCGCAGGCGCGGACGCCGATCCCGGCGATCAGCCGGCACTCGAGGATCTGCACGTACGCGACGTCATGAGCCGCTCTGTCCTCTGCATCTCCGAGGACAGCAGCCTCGAGGAGGTCGCATCGATGCTCAGCAACAAGGACGTCTCCCAGCTCCCGGTCGTCCACGAGGGCGGACTGACCGGCATGCTCAGCCGCGGCGATGTCATCCGCAAACTCTTCGGACGCTGATTCCATTTCCTTCATGACTACGACACTCGCAATCGTGAAGCCCGATGCGCTCGCCGCCGCCAAGGCCGGAAGGATCCTGGCCCACCTCGAGGAGCGGGGCTTTCGCATCCGCGCAATCCGTCTGCTGCACATGAGCGAGGCGCAGGCCCAGGAGTTTTATGCGATTCACCGTGAACGGCCGTTTTATCCAGCGCTGGTCCGTTTCATGACCTCCGGGCCGTGCATGCCGGTGCTGCTCGAGCGCGATCAGGCCGTTGCCGCGCTGCGTGAGGCGATCGGCGCGACCGACCCCCAGGAAGCCGCGCCCGGCACGGTGCGCGCCCTGTACGCCGAGTCGAAGGAGCGCAACGCGATCCATGCCTCGGACTCCACCGAAAACGCGGCGCGCGAGGCCCACTTCTTCTTTGCCGGGGTGGATGTGCTCTGAGTCCCCCACCCCGGGGGCGAGGCGGCTGCGCGGGCCGCAGGGGTGGACAGAAAGCCGCGCGGTGGCGACATTTACAGGCTATGCTGCAAGTGGATTTGGCCCGGCTACGCGCTGCCCGGAAGCTGCTGTTGGAAGAGACGCTGCCGACCGAGGCGCTGGCTGGCGCTGACGTGAGGCTGGCGACGCCGGTGCAGGTGCGCCTCGAGGTGCAGCAGGCCGGCGGTGACGTGGTCGTCCGCGGTGAGATCGGCGGCCGCGTCGCACTGGAATGCCGGCGCTGCCTCAAGGCACTCGAGCTACCCGTACAGGAGCCGGTTTCGGCGCTCTTCACCGAGCAGGTGCAGGCGGCGGAAGCCGAGGGAGAGGGCGTGTACCCACTGCCGGTGCACGCCAGGATGCTGGAGTTGCAGGAGCTCGTGCGTGAGCAGCTGCTGCTCGGGGCACCGCAGTACGCGTTGTGCGATGATGCCTGCCGGGGTCTGTGCCTGCACTGCGGTGCGGACCTCAACCAGGTCGAGTGCGGCTGCACGATCCAGGACGTCGACGAGCGCTGGGCGCCCCTGAGGCGACTCCGGCGCGACTGAGGAGGGTCAAGCGATGGCAGTACCGAAGAAGCGGATCTCCAAGCAGCGGAAACGCAAGCGGCGCGGCAATCACAAGGCGGCGGCTGCGCACACGATGGCCTGCCCGAAGTGCGGCGAGCCGAAGCTGGCCCATCGGGTGTGTCCCGTGTGCGGCACCTACCGCAACGAGCAGGTCGTCGAGGTCGAGGAGATCTGAGGCGGCGGCCGTGCGCATCGCGCTGGACGCCATGGGCACGGATGGGCACCCCGGAGTCGAGATCCAGGGTGCCCTAGCCGCGCTGCGCGATCTGACATCGGATCTGGAGGTCCTGCTGGTCGGGGACGCCGCCCGCGTAGAGGCGGAGCTCGCCCGGCAGCGTACGGTGCCGAGCAGCCGGCTGCGGGTCGTCCATGCGCCCGAGCGCATCGGGCCGGGCGAATCACCGGCGACGGCGATCCGGCGCAAGCCGGATTCATCGATCGTACGGGCAATCGCGCTGCAGCGCGAAGGCGAGGCGGATGCATCGGTCAGCGCCGGTTCGACGGGTGCGATGATGGCCGCCTCGTTGATCATCCTGCGCCCGATCGCGGGCGTGGACCGCCCGACGGTTGCGCCCGTGCTGCCCACGGCCGCCGCGCCCGTCGTCATGCTGGACGGCGGCGCGAACGTCGACGCGAAGCCGCAGCACCTGGTGCAGTGGGCGCGTCTCGGCGTCGTCTATGCCGAGGACGTGCTGCGCCGACCGCGGCCGCGCGTGGGGCTGCTCAACATTGGCGAGGAGCCCGAAAAGGGCGACGAGCGGTCGGTCGAGGCACATCGGCTGCTGGCCGCGAGCGATTTGAACTTCGTCGGCAACATCGAAGGTCGCGACATCATCCGCGGCGCCTGCGACGTGCTCGTGACCGATGGGTTCGCCGGCAACGTGCTGCTGAAGTTCTATGAGTCAGTGGCCGGGTTCCTGGTCGGGCTGCTCGAGAAGGAGTTCGAGACGCACGAGCCGAGTGGCGAGCTGCGGCGCGCGATGCGGGTGCTCGACTATACCGAGTACGGCGGCGCGCCGTTGCTCGGCGTGAACGGGATCTCGATCATCTGCCATGGCGGCTCGCCGCCTCGGGCCATCAGCAACGCGATCCGGGTTGCGGTGCAGGCGATCGAAACACGGATGCTGGGGCATGCGGCGCGCGCGATGGCGAGCGCACCGGCCGGTGCCGGAGCAGGCCGAACGGAGGCACTATGAGATCGCCGAAACCGAAGGTGGAGATCGCGGCGATGGGCCGCTTTCTACCCGAGCGCGTGCTGACGAACGCCGAACTCGAGAAGATGGTGGATACCACCGACGAATGGATCACGGAGCGAACCGGCATCCGGGAGCGGCGCATCGCTGACGCGGACACGGGTGCGGCGGTGATGGGCACGGCGGCAGCGTGCACGGCGATGCAGCGGGCCGGCGTGCAGCCGGGTGAGGTCGACCTGATCGTCGTCGCCACGGCGACGCCGGATCGATTGCTGCCGTCGACCGCTTGCGACATTCAAGCCATGCTCGGAGCGACGAATGCCGCCGCATTCGACGTGTCGGCTGCCTGTACCGGGTTCATCTACGCGCTCGATGTCGCCGAGGCGCATCTGGCGGCGGGCCGGGGCGAGATTGCGCTGGTGATCTCGGCCGAGAAGATGAGTGCCATCACCGACTGGTCGGATCGCACGACCTGCGTGCTGTTCGGCGATGGCGCCGGCGCGGCGGTTCTGCGTCGAACGCAGAACGGTCAGGATCGCGGCATTCTCTCCAGCTTCATCCGCTCCGATGGCACACTGGCAGAGCTGCTCTGGCGGCCGGCCGGCGGCGCGCGGATTCCGATGGACTACGCCGTGATCGACGAACGGTCACACCTCGTGCGCATGGCCGGCCGCGAAGTCTTCAAGGCCGCGGTCCGGTCGATGGCGGAAGCCGCCGACATGGCGCTGCAGCGTGCCGGCCTGACCGGTGACGACATCGACTTGCTCGTGCCGCATCAGGCGAACATGCGGATCATCGAGGCGACCGCCAAGTACGCGGGCATCCCCATGGAGAAGGTCTTCGTCAACATCCACAAGTACGGCAACATGAGCTCGGCCACGGTGCCGATCGCGCTGGACGAAGCGGTCGAAGAGGGCCGACTCGAGCCCGGCGACCATGTGCTGATGGTGGCGTTCGGCGCCGGCTTCACCTGGGGCAGCTCGGTCGTCCGGTGGTAGGTCTGCTGTTCCCGGGGCAGGGCGCACAGTTCGTCGGCATGGGCCGTGATCTGGCGAGCCGGTTCCCCCTCGCGAAACAGGCCTTCGAGGAGGCCGATGAGTCGCTCGGCTTCGCCCTCTCGCGCACCGCGTGGGATGGCTCCGAAACGGAGCTGACGGCTACTAGCAATGCGCAGCCAGCCATCCTCGTCCACTCCATTGCCGTCTGGCGCATCCTGCGCGAGCGCCTCGGCGACGTCGTGCTGGCCGCGGGCCATTCGCTTGGCGAGTTCAGCGCGTACGTGGCGGCCGACGCGCTGTCGTTCGCGGATGCGGTTCGCACGGTTCGCCGGCGTGGCGAGCTGATGCTCGAGGCCGGGAACGCGCGGCCTGGCGCAATGGCCGCGGTGATCGGGCTCGAGGATGCCGCGGTCGAGCGCCTTTGTGCCGACGCTTCGGGCAGCACGGACGGCGTCTGTGTGGCGGCCAACTTCAATTCGCCCGCGCAGGTCGTGATCAGCGGTGATCACGCCGCCGTCGGCCGGGCCATGGCACTCGCGCGCGCAGCCGGCGCGAAGCGCGTCCTGCCGTTGAACGTGTCCGGTGCCTTCCATTCGCCTCTCATGGAGCCCGCGCAGGCCGGGCTGGGCGCGGCGCTCGGCACGGTGGCCCTCGCTGATCCGACATTCCCGGTCGTGTCGAACGTCACGGCCGAGCCGGTCGCGGATGCGACCAGGGCGCGCGCTCTGCTCCTCGAGCAGCTCACCTCGCCGGTGCGCTGGACGGCGTCCATGCGCACGATGCTCGGTGCCGGAATCACGCAGTTCGTCGAGATCGGGCCGGGCGCCGTGCTGTGCGGGCTGCTGAAGCGGACGGAGCGTGGTCGGACCTGCACCAGCGTCGGCACGGCCGCTCAGTTGGCCGGGTTCGCCGGTGTGGGGACAGTATGATCGCGGACCGCGAGCTGAGCGGCGGCGTCGCCGTGGTGACCGGCGGCTCGCGTGGCATCGGTCGCGGTATCGCCGATCATCTCGCTCGCGCCGGGGCGCGAGTCGCGATCGTGGCCCGGGGCGCCGATCGGGCAGCGGCAGCCGCTACGGAGCTCGACGGTGACGGGCATCGGGGGTTCGGCTGCGATGTCGCCGATCCCGCTGCGTCTAACGCGTTGATCGAGACGGTCGAAGAGGAGCTCGGCCCGATCACGGTTCTGGTGAACAATGCCGGCGTGACCGAGGACAACCTGCTCGTCCGCATCACCGACGAGGCATGGGATCGCGTGCTGGACACGAACCTGAAGGGCGCGTTCAACCTGATCCGGGCGGTCGCGCGAGGCATGATGCGCAGGCGGGGTGGACGGATCATCAATATCACCAGTGTCGTCGGGTTGACGGGAAACAAGGGGCAGGCGAATTATGCGGCCTCGAAGGCCGGACTGATCGGTCTGACGAAGGCGGTCGCCAGGGAGCTGGCCAGTCGGGGTGTGCTGTGCAACGCGGTTGCGCCCGGCTACATCGAGACGGAGATGACGGCGTCGCTCGGCGAGGTGGCACGCGAAACGCTACTGGGGCAGATCGCTCTGGGCCGGCTCGGCACAGCCGACGACGTGGCCAACGTGGTGCGTTTTTTGGCCGGCCCCGGCAGCGCCTACATCACCGGCCAGGTCATTGTCGTGGACGGCGGGATGGTCGTCTGACACTTCACTGAGAGGAATACGGACATGGCGGGCAACGTGGAAGATCGGGTCAAGGAGATCATCGTGAACGAGCTCGGCGTCGAGCCGGAGAAGGTTACGTCCGAAGCGTCGTTCGTCGAGGACCTCGGCGCCGACTCGCTCGACACCGTGGAGCTGGTCATGGCCTTCGAGGAAGAATTCGGTATGGAGATCCCGGATGAGGACGCCGAGCAGCTCCAGACGGTCGGCGACGCCATCAAATACGTCCGGGAGCACGCCACCGAAGCTTGAGCGGATCGTGAGCGCGGTGTACATGGAGGATCGATGAATCGACGGACGCGTCGCGTCGTCGTCACCGGCGTCGGTATGCTGACGCCGGTGGGCAACGATGTCGAATCGGCGTGGACTGCGCTGCTGGAGGGCAGGAGCGGCGCCGGTCCGATTACGCAATTCGAGGCGACCGACGAGTTCGCGGTCCGCTTCGCGGCCGAGGTGAAGGGCTTCCAGCCCGAGCAGTACCTCGATCGTAAGGAGGCGCGGCGCATGGATCGCTTCGCTCAATTCGCCATGGCGGTCGCCGAGCAGGCGATGCACAGTGCCGGCCTCACCGATGCGCTGGATTCCGTCGACCGCGATCGCTTCGGCGTGCTCATCGGCAGCGGCATCGGCGGCATCGCCACCTTCGAGCAGCAGACCCGCGTCATGATCGAGCGCGGCCCCGCACGCGTGAGCCCCTTCTTCGTGCCCATGTTCATACCGGACATCGCGGCCGGCCACGTGTCGATGCGCTACGGCCTGCGAGGCCCGAATTACGCCACCGTCTCCGCCTGCGCATCCAGCGCACACGCCGTCGGCAACGCGTTCGATGCGATCCGCTACGGTATCGCCGACCTGATGCTCGCCGGTGGCACGGAAGCGACGGTGACGCCGCTGACGATCGCGGGCTTCGGCAACATGAAGGCGCTCTCCACGCGTAACGACTCGCCGGAAACCGCGAGCCGACCGTTCGACGCGACGCGTGACGGCTTCGTCCTAGGCGAAGGCGCCGGCGCGGTGATCCTCGAAGCGCTCGAGCACGCCATGGACCGCGGCGCCGACATCCTGGCCGAAGTCGTCGGCTATGGCCAGACTGCAGACGCGTACCACATCACAGCGCCGGCTCCAGAGGGCGCTGGCGCACAGCTCGCCATGACGGCCGCGCTGCGCGATGCCGGCCTGGAGACCGGCGACATCGGTTACATCAATGCGCACGGCACGTCCACGCCTGCGAACGACCTGAACGAGACGCTGGCAGTGAAGAAGGTCTTCGGGACCGACGTCGAGCGCGTCGTCATGGGATCAACCAAATCAATGACGGGTCACCTGCTCGGCGCCGCCGGTGCGGTGGAGACGGTGATCACGAGCCTGGCCTTGCGACACTGCAAGATTCCACCGACCATCAACTTCTCGACGCCCGACCCGGCCTGCGACCTGGACTACGCCCACAATCGAATGGTGGAGCGAAAGGTCGATGCTGCGCTGACCAACTCGTTCGGCTTCGGCGGCCACAACGTCTGCCTCGCGTTGAAGCGCTGGAGCGGCGTCTGATGGCAGCGTCGGTTGTCACCGAGGAGCTGCGCGCGTCGCCGACGGATCGCCGGCTGTGGCCGATCGCCGACAAGGTCCTGGCGGGCGAGCGTCTCGACAGCGCCGACGGCGGCGCGCTCTTCGAGTCGCACGACCTGCTGGCGATCGGCGCGCTCGCGGACCTCGTCAACCGCCGCAGGAACGGCGACCGCGTTTTCATTGTCGCGAACCAGCACATCAACCCGACGAATGTCTGTATCCTGCGGGCAACCTGTACCTTCTGCTCGTATGCTCGTCGGCCGAAGGAGGACGGCGCCTACACGATGGAGCTGGAGGAAGCGTTCGCCGAGGCGGAGCCCGCGCGCGACAGCCGCATCCGCGAGTTCCACATCGTCGGCGGGCTGCATCCCAAGCTTCGGCTCGACTACTACGAGGATCTGCTGCGGGGGCTGAAGCAGCGACATCCCGACGTCGAGATCAAGGCACTGACCGCTGTCGAGATCGCGCACCTCGCCCGCATCGAGAAGACGACCTACGAGGACGTGCTGCTCCGGCTGCGTGAGGCCGGGCTCGACTCGCTGCCGGGCGGCGGCGCGGAAGTGTTCTCCAAGGCGGTCCGCTCGAAGATCGCGGATCGCAAGCTGGTCGCCGAAGAGTGGATCGACGTGCACCGCACCGCGCACCGGCTCGGCATTCCGAGCAACTGCACCATGCTCTACGGCCACGTCGAAACGGTCGCCGACCGCATGGAGCACCTGCACATGCTGCGCGACCTGCAGGACGAGACCGGCGGCTTCCTGACCTACATCCCGCTGGCGTATCACCCGGACCACAACGAGCTGGGCGAGCAGCTCGGACGCGCTGGCACCGCCACGACCGGCTACGACGATCTGAAGAACCTGGCCGTGGGCCGGCTGTTCCTCGACAACTTCGATCACATCAAGACGCACTGGATCATGAACACGCCGAAGGTCAGTCAGATCGCGCTGCACTTCGGCGTCGACGATCTCGAGGGCACGGTCGTGCGCGAAAAGATCTATCACGAGGCCGGCGCCACCACGCCTCAGGGCCTCACCTTCGGCGAGATCGTGCGCCTGGTGAAGGACGCCGGAAAGACGCCCGTCGAGCGCGACGCGTTGTATAACGTGGTGGGGGAGTGGTGAGGCAGGCGGGGGCGGGCGCGGGCGCGGGGGTTCAGCCATTGGCCGAGCAGCGCGCACTGCCGATTCTCCGTACCACCGCCCCGCGCCGGCGCCCGCCGACGCCGGAGGGCTCGGAGGGGCTGCGTCGCTCGACGCAGCGCCCGGTGTACGTGCCGCAGCCGCTCGATGCGCGGCCGTACGCGGCGCAGATCGGTGAGTGGCTCGAGGTGCTGCGGGCGACGCCGCTGCTCGAGCTCGGCGCCCGTGCGCACGCGCTGCGCACCGCAAAGGTCGGCGGCGACGTCGTCACCTACATCGTCGATCGCAACATCAACTACACGAACGTCTGCGTGACCGACTGCCGCTTCTGCGCCTTCTACCGGCGGCCGAAGGACGATGAGGCGTACGTGCTGAGCTACGACGAGATCGGCCGCAAGATCGACGAGGCGAAGGCGCTCGGTGGCGTGCAGATCCTGATGCAGGGCGGGCACAATCCATATCTACCGCTGGACTGGTACACCGGGCTGCTGCGCTACATCAAGGATCGGCATCCGATCCACGTGCACGGCTTCAGCGCGTCGGAGATCGAGACGATCGCGAAGGTGTCGAAGCTGCCGATCGATGTGGTTTTGCGCGAGCTGCACGACGCGGGACTCGACTCGATTCCGGGCGCCGGTGCGGAGATCCTGGTCGACCCGGTACGCGACTACATCGCGCCCAAGAAGATCGACTCGAATCGCTGGCTCGAGATCCACGAGGCGGCGCACGAGGTCGGCATGCACACGACGGCCACCATGATGTACGGCGTGGGCGAGGCGTGGGAGGACCGGCTCCAGCACCTGCTCGAGCTGCGTGCCTCGCAGCAGCGCAGCCTCGAGGCGGGCCGGCGCGGGCGCTACACGGCCTTCATCGCCTGGTCGTTCCAGCCGCTGCACACGGAGATGGAGCCCTGGGCGCTCGAGCTCGGCACCGGCATGGACTACCTGCGCATCACGGCGCTCGGTCGGCTCGTGCTCGACAACTTCGACAACGTCCAGGTCTCATATGTGACGCAGGGCCCGAAGATGGCGCAGCTCGCGCTGACGTTCGGCGCGAACGACTTCGGCTCGCTGATGATCGAGGAGAATGTGGTGAGTGCGGCGGGGACGGATTACATCATGCCGGAGTCGGAGGTGCGCCGCATCATCGCCGACGGCGGCTTCGAGCCCAAGCGCCGCTACCAGGACTACACGCTCGTGGATGAGCATCCGCAGGGTTGTCCCTGCTGCGCCCGCCGTGACGTACCGATGGCGGCGCCAGCCCGCTAGCCGACGAGCGCGAGCCGCCCCTTGACCGTCAGGGCGCGTGCGGGGCGTCGCGCCCCGAATCGCTGGCCACCCTCTGGCCGCTGACCCATGCGAATCGGCCTCGGCTACGACTCCCACCGCTTCGAGCCCGGCCGGCGGCTCGTGCTGGGCGGTGTCGAGATTCCGCATGAGGCCGGGCTGGCCGGCCACTCCGACGCGGACGCCGTCGCGCACGCCGTCACCGACGCTGTTCTCGGTGCCTGCGCTCTGGGCGACATCGGCACGCATTTTCCACCCGACGATACCCGCTGGCGCGACGCCGACTCGCTCGAGCTGCTCGGGCAGGCCGTGCGACTCGCGGAGGCGGAGAACTACCAGGTCGTCAACGTCGATGTCACGGTCGTCTGCGAGGCGCCCCCCATCGCGGCACATGCGCCGGCGATGTGCGAGCGGCTCGCCGGCGTGCTCGGCATCACGGCGTTGCACATCTCGATCAAGGCCAAATCGAACGAGGGCATGGGCTGGATCGGCCGCGGCGAGGGTATCGCGGTGCTCGCGGTCGTACTGGTCGACAGCATCGACGCGCGGCTGCGACGGACTCCACCGCCACCGGGGGAGTCAGGACCGCCAGCGGGCGTCGGGCCAGACGATGCCTGAGTTGGCGGAGACGCGCCGGTGCTGAACGCCGCGCTGGACTGGCTCGCCGCATTACCGCCGCTCGTGCTCTATCTGCTGATCGGGGCCGGCGCCGCCGTGGAGAACATCGTGCCGCCGATCCCGGCCGACACCTTCGTGCTGTTTGGCGGCTTTCTGGCGGCGCGCGGTCGCGCGGATCCGTGGCTGGTGTTCCTCGCTACATGGGTCTTCAACGTCGGCAGTGCGCTGGCGGTCTACGGTGTGGCCCGGCGCCATGACGAGACGATCCGCGAGTCGCGTGTCGGCCAGTGGCTGCTCAACCCGCACCAGCTCGAGCGCATTGCGACCTTCTATCAGCGCTGGGGTACGCCCGCCATCTTCTTCTCCCGGTTCTTTCCGGCGCTGCGCGCCATCGTGCCGGTTTTCGCGGGGCTCAGCGACATCGGCTTCTTTCGGATGGCGCTGCCGACCGCGATCGCCTCCGGGCTCTGGTACGGCCTCGTCGTCTACCTGGGCGCTGCGGCTGGGCGGAACTGGGAGGCGATCCAGGAGCAGCTCGGCACCGTGAATATCTGGCTACTCGCCGTGGCGGTACTGATCATCGGCGGCGGCCTGGTCTGGTGGTGGCGCACGCGGGGTCACCATCCGTGAACGGGTTCCGACTCCAGACCTTCATCGATCATCTGGCCGTCGAGCGCGGCCTCTCGCCGCGCACGATCGATGCGTATCGTCGCGACCTCACCCGGCTGATCGATTACCTCGAGGCGCGCGGAGTATCCAGGGCTGCCGCCGCTTCCGACGCGGATCTGCGCGAGTTCGTCTACTCGCTCAAGGACCGGGGGCTCCAGCCCACCTCGATTCGCCGCAGCATCTCGGCGATCCGCGGCTACTACGCCTTTCTGCTGGCCGAGGGCGCGGTCGTCGAGGACCCGACGGAGCGGATCGATACGCCCAAGGTTTGGCGCCGGCTGCCCGGCGTCCTGAGCCGCGAGGAGATCGGCACGCTGCTCGAGGCACCCGACCCCGATGACCACCTCTTCTGGCGCGACAAGGCCATGCTCGAGCTCGGCTACGCCTCCGGCGTGCGAGTCAGCGAGCTGATCGGGCTGACCACGCGTGACCTCATTCTCGATGAAGGCTTTGCCCGCGTCTTCGGCAAGGGCTCGCGCGAGCGCCTCGTGCCCGTCGGCCGTGCCGCGCTGCACGCGCTCGAGGTGTACCTCCGCGAGCTGCGCCCGCGCCTCGAGCGCGACGGCAGCAGCCGCGGCCGCGTCTTCCTCAATGCCCGCGGCGGCCCGCTCAGCCGCATGGGCGTGTGGAAGATCCTGCAGAAGCACGTCCGCCGCGCCGGCATCCGCAAGCGCGTGACGCCGCATACACTCCGTCACTCCTTTGCCACCCACCTGCTCGAGGGCGGCGCCGACCTCGCCTCCGTCCAGGAGATGCTCGGTCACGCCGACATCTCGACTACCCAGATCTACACCCACGTCGACCGCGAGTACCTGCGCGAGGTGCACCGGAAGTATCATCCCCGGGCGTGACCGCCCGCGGGTTCGTGGTTGGTGGTTGGTGGTTCGTGGTTACTCAGCACAACGGTTCGACCCAACCCCACGCCAGCGCGCTTGCCTTACCCTCAGCATAATGGTACAATGAGTAAGGAATATCACATCTAGTAAGGAAACCCCGGCATGGCGGCCGCGACGCTCACATCGAAGGGGCAGATCACGATCCCGAAAACCATCCGGGACCGGCTGGGGCTCGAGCCGGGCGACCGGATCGACTTCGTGCTGGAGGGGGAGGGCCAGGTCGTGCTACGGCCGCGGACGCGCGACTTTCGGGCGCTCGAGGGCATTCTGTACCGGCCGGGCAGGAAGCCTGTCAGCGTGGAGCAGATGCGGGCCGGACTGCAGAAGCGATTTCGCAGGTCGACGTGATCGCGCTCGATACGAATGTCCTGGTGCGATATCTGACGCAGGACGATCCGGTGCAGGCGCGCCAGGTGCGGGCGCTGCTCGAGTCGGTGGAGGCGGCGGGGGAGTCGGCGTACATCGGGGCGGTCTGCCTGTGCGAGGTCGTATGGGTCCTGGACTCCGCCTACGACTATTCACGCGCGGAGATCGCCCGTGCACTGGAAGGCGTGCTGGCCACGGCGCTCTTCGAAGTGGAGGCCGAGGAGCGGCTATGGATTGCGCTGGCGGACTATCGCGAGAAGCGGGGCGACTTCGCCGATTACGTGATTGGCCGAACCGCCGCAGCTGCCGGATGCACGCGGACCATGACGCTGGATCGGACGCTCGTGGGCGATCCGCTCTTCGAAGTCGTTCGCCTGCCAGCTAACGCTCGGCGCGGCCGGCGGGATCGAGGTACTTGAGTCCGCTATACACCGCGATATCGTAGTGCACGAGTTGCGCGCGTGCTCTCTGAGCCGGTCGCGCTCATCCGCAGCTCCGCCCGGCCAGGAACCAACAGGCGGTGAACGGGGAGGTCTTGAAGAAGGCCAGCAGCTCGGCGGCGACCTTGGCCTCGCCGGTGCGGGCGGGGTGCGTGCCGTCGGCTTCGAATTCGGAGCGGACCCAGAAGAAGCCGTCGGCGCGAGGCGAGGAGGCGTCACCGGCCCAGAGGTAGGGACCCCAGGCGAGCCACGGGGCGACGTCGTCGTAGTCGAGGTCTCGGGCGCGAGGGTCGACGGCCCCCGTCCGCATCTGCTCAATCTGCGCGTCGATCAGCCATTTCACGGCAAAGCCGGTCTCGTACGCGTACGGCTCCGGATTGAGGGGGGTGGTGGCGAAGCCGGCATAGATGCGGCTGGATACGAAGAGCTGCTGGAGGTTCGGGTAGCGCGTCTTCACTGCGCGAGCGATGTCGCCCAGGCTCTCGAGCAGCGCGAGTGCATCCGCATCCTCGTCTGGGAGCGACGTCGACGGCTGAGCGTTCGCGTGTTTCATCCACGCGATCTGTACCTGGTCTTCGCTGAGTCCGAGCGGTCGAAGGCCCTCGTCCCGGACGCGATCATAGTTCGGGTCGCTGGGTGAGTCCCAGGTCTCGGCGACGCGCCCGCCTCGCGCGCCGTTGACGATCACGAGGCGGGTGCGGTCGACGGCGGGATCGGAGGCCGCGCGGCCCATGAAGGTCCAGCTCTCGCATTCCGTGTAGCCGCCGACGCCGCAGAACTCCTGGCTCACGTTCGACATGCCGATCGAGAGCATGACGTATTTGCCGGCCGGATCGGGTCGCCCGGCGGCATCCAGCGGCTGGATGGCGGCCGCGCGGAGGAGCCCCTCGGCCACGTGATCAGCGGGCGGCTGGTTCGCGCCATCGCCGTACAGACCGCCGGTGTAGCCCAGATACGTGCGTGTGCCGAGGTCGGTCAGCGGCACGCCGATCGTGTCCGTTGGCGCCGGGCCGCGCTCGACCTGTGTCGGCGTGCCGCTGCAGCCGATGGCGACGACGAGCGCCTGGATTGTCGCACCGATGGTCCATCCGCGCATGGAGTGCTCCTAGCCGCCGTTGGTGGTTCGTGGTTGGTGGTTGGTCGACCCTACCCACCACAAACCACTAACTACCAACCACCAACTACCAACGCCCCCCAGCAACTATGACGCCGTCGTGGCGGGAACGCAGAGAGCTTCCGCCCGTGGCGGCCGCCCTTTAGCTTCCGGGCCTCATGGTCTTTGTCCTCGACAACTACGACTCCTTCACGTTCAACCTGGTCCAGTACCTGGGCGAGCTGGGCGCGGCGCCGGTGGTCCGGCGCAACGACGAGGTGAGCGTGGAAGATGTGCGCGCGCTGGCGCCTGACCGGATCGTCATCTCGCCTGGGCCGTGCACGCCGGCAGAGGCCGGCATCAGCGTCGAGCTGATCCGTAGCCTCGGCCCGAGCACGCCGATTCTCGGCGTCTGCCTGGGCCACCAGGCCATCGGCGAGGCGTTCGGCGGCCGCGTCGTGCGTGCACGGCGCCAGATGCACGGCAAGTGCTCGCGCGTCGCACACAATGGAGCCGACATCTTCGCCGGGCTGCCGGCGCCGCTCACGGTGACGCGCTACCATTCGCTCATCGTCGAACGCGAGTCGTTGCCGGGTGAGCTGGAGGTCACAGCGTGGACCGATGAGCCGGGCTGGCAGGATGAGATCCAGGGGCTGCGGCACCGTACGCTGCCCGTGTGGGGCGTGCAATTCCACCCGGAATCGATCGCCAGCGAGCACGGCAAGGAGCTGCTCGGCAACTTTCTGAGCCTGTCGTGAGGCGACGCTCGCTCGAACCGGTCGCGGGCGCGTCCGGTCTCCTACTGCTCGTCGTCTTGCTGTCCTGGCCGCGTGTGCCCGCGGCGGCGCAGGATGTCAGGGTGCGCGGGCGCGGCGAGCTGGAGCTCGACGCGCGGCTCGACCGCGCGCTCGCCGACGACTACCTGCTGGTCACAGCCGACACCGTGATCAGCCGGGGCGACGACGCCCGCCGCACGATCCTCGTCCTCAATGCAATGCTCGCCGTGGAAGGTGAAGTCGCGGGCGACATCGTAGCCGTGGACGCGAACGTGTTCCTGCGGCCGCGCTCGCGGGTGCGGGGCGACGTCGTCAACCTCGGTGGCGGGCTGTACCGCTCCGAGCTGGCGACGATCGACGGCGAGATCATCGATCGACCGCTCGCGGACTATACGGCACTCGGCGTCGGTGACCACTGGCTGATCTGGCGCCGCGCGGCGCGCAGCGGGCCGATCGTCTTCGACGGTCCCTTCGGCGTCGAGCTGCCGACCTACGACCGGGTGAACGGCGTGCGACTCGGCTGGGGCGCGGGATATCGATTGCCGTTCGGCCGCGCGCTGCGGCCCGAGGTCCATGCGGGCGTACGCTACTTCTCGGAGCGAGGCGCGTGGGGTGGGCGCGGCGAGCTGCTGCTGCGCCTCGACACGGCCACCGTGCACGTCGGCTACGACCGCGATGCGCTGACCAACGAGCGCTGGATCAAGAGCGACCTCATGAACAGCGCGGTGCACCTGCTGAAAGGCAAGGACTACCGCGATTACTACGACGCCGAGCGCTGGTATGTCGGCATCGACTGGCCGCTGCGCCTACGCGGCATTGCCGTTACGGCGACCGCCGCGCTGCGGCACGAGCGCGCGCGTACGCTGCGCGCCGACGAGCCGTGGAGCATCCTGAAGCCGGATTCGCTGCGCCCGAACCTGCCGGCCGGCGGCGACATCAACAGTGTTCTGCTCGGCGGTGCAGGGGAGTGGGAGGGCGTCAGCAGCCGCCTGCAGATGAGCGTCGGCGGCGAGCTCGGGTTGGATGCGCCCGTACCGAGCGGCTGTGTGCTCCCCGGCGACAGCTGCACCCCGCAGGCGCTGCCCGAGCGCAGCTACGGACTGCTCAGCGTCGACCTGGATTACGCCGCGAACACGTTTCGCGACCACTCGCTGCTCGTCGAGGCGCACGTCCAGGCGCCGGTCGGTGGTGGCACGCTGCCGCTGCAGCGGTGGAGCTTCGTCGGCGGCTCGGGCACGCTCTGGACCTTCGAGATGGCCGAGTTCCGCGGCGACCGGATTCTCTTCGCCGACACCCGATACCGGATCCCGCTGCCACTGATCGTGCCCGTGCTCGGCCGGCTCGAGCTCGACCTCAGGCACGCCGCCGGCATGGCGTGGGCGGAGGGCGTCAGCCGCGACATCGAGCAGAACATCGGTCTCGAGCTGCGCGGGCTCGCCGTCTACGCACGCATCGTCACCAACCCGGCCAGCTTCAGCGACGACGTCGAGCTTTCCGTCGGCCTCTTCAACCCCATCGGTGCGAACTTCCCATGGGCAAGCCGCGCACCTCAGCCCGAGCCCCAGCCCCAGCCCTAAACCCTGATCCCTACTTCCGCACCGCCTCGCCGACGCTCGCCTCACGAATCGCCTTGAACTCCGTGCCCTCGTTCCATTCGGGCCAGCGATCGGCCTCGGAGACCTCATAGCCGACACGGAAGAGCAGGCGCGCGTCCTCGACGGCTCCGGAAAGGTCCCAGTCGGGCTTCACCTCGTCCGAGGGCTTGTGGTAGTCGTTGGCCGTGTACTCCTCGCGCTTGCGATCGCCGTAGCCGGGCGGCCTGCCGATGTACTCCGTCCCGGAGTCCGTGTACAGTGCCGGCACACCCTGCTTGGCGAACTCGAAGTGGTCGGACCGGTAGTAGAAGCCCTTTTCGGGCTCGGGGTCCGGCACCAGCCGCCGGCCCTGCGCGGCCGCGGCGGCGGCGAGCACCTCGTCCAGGGTCGAACTACCATGACCGATCACGACGACGTCCTCCGTGCGGCCCCACTGGTTCACGCCGTCGATGTTGATGTTGGCGAGCGTCCGCTCGAGCGGGTACAGCGGCGCCTGTGCGTAGTACTTGGCACCCAACAGTCCCTGCTCCTCGGCGGTCACCGCCAGGAACAGGATGGAGCGCTGCGGCGCTGGATCGAGGCGCGTGAACGCTTCGGCGATCTCGAGCAGCGCGGCGGTTCCGGACGCATTATCGAGCGCGCCGTTGTAGACCGAGTCATCCTCGAGCGCTGGATCGACGCCGAGGTGGTCCCAATGGGCCGTGTAGACGATGTACTCGTTCGGCAGCGTCCGTCCCGGGACGCTGGCCACGACGTTCTTCGACGCGAGCCGCCGGATCTGCTGCTCGATGGTGAACGATGCCGTGGCCTCGAGCGGTACGGGCTGGAAGTCGCGTGACAGCGCACGCTGCTTCAGCTCGTCGAAGTCGTGCCCGGCCGCGCTGAACAGGCGCTGTGCCAGCTCGCGCGTGATCCACGACTCGACAGGAACGCGGCTCAGATTGTCGTCCTCGGCGACGATGTCGAAGTTCTCACGGCCCCAGCTGCCCGTGACCACGTCCCAGGGATAGCCCGCCGGTCCGGTTTCGTGCACGACGATCGCCGCCGCGGCGCCCTGTTCACCCGCGATCTCGTACTTGTACGACCACCGGCCGTAGTACGTCATTGCCTCGCCCCGGAACATGGCCGTGTCCAGCTGCGTCGGGTCGGACGCGTCCGCGACCGCCGGATCGTTGACCAGCATGACCAGTGTCTTGCCACGCACGTCCACGCCCTTGAAGTCATCCCAGCCGTACTCGGGCGCGACCACGCCATAGCCGACGAAAACCAGATCCGAGTCCTCGACGCGGACGTCCGGCGTCACGTGCTTCGACCAGGCCGTCAGGTTCTCCGGATGCGACAGCTCGATGCGCTCGCCGCCCACATCGAAATGCGCCTCGGTTCGGCTGCTGATCCCGACCAACGGCACGTCCTGCGTGTACGTGCCGTCCGGATTGCCCGGCGCGAGCCCCAGCTCCTGGAACGCGTCCACCAGGTATCGAACCGCCCGTTCCTCGCCGATGCCGCCCGGCGCCCGGCCGCGCATCGAGTCATCGGCCAGATCCTGTGTTCGAGCCAGCAGCGCTTCCGCCGTGATGCTCGACAGCGCCGGACCCAGCGCTGCCGCATCCGCCTGTGCCGCCAAGGGGACGACCATGGTGAACATCGAAACGCCGGCGGACAGACCTGCCCGCCGCAGATACCTGGGCATCGGACACATGAATCGACCTGGGGTTGAATGGAGTCCGCTGCAGCTCGTACGGCAGGCGTAGCCTGTAGCTCTCCGGCCCGTGCGGCAAGCCACCCCAGCCCCAGCCCGAGCCCCAGCCCGAGCCCGTGCAGCACCCTGGTCCGCTCCAGCTGT
The DNA here is from genome assembly GCA_050732635.1 of Longimicrobiales bacterium. GTDB lineage: Bacteria > Gemmatimonadota > Gemmatimonadetes > Longimicrobiales > RSA9 > JBOHRE01. Next base: position 23,161 of record JBOHRE010000001.1, read on the forward strand.
TTCCATTACCTTGCAGGCGTGAAAATTGCATCGCCGCGCGTGCCTTTCCGGCCGTTTCTCCGCCCGACAACATGGGAATCCGTAGGCGCGCGCTCGGCGTGATCCCGGCGCGACTCGCCTCGGAGCGCTTGCCGCGCAAGCCGCTCGCAGAGCTGGCGGGGCGCCCGCTCCTGGAATGGGTCTGGCGCCGGGCGAGCACGTTCAGCGTGCTCGACGCCCTTGTGGTGGCCACCGACAGCGAGGAGGTGGCCGCGGCGTGCCGCCGCTTTGGTGCGATGGTGGAGCTGACCCGGCCAGAACATGCGAGTGGCACCGAGCGGGTGGCGGAGGTCGCGTCGCGTGAGCCGTATCGCGACTTCGGCATCGTGGTCAACGTGCAGGGCGACGAGCCCCTGCTCGAGGCCGAGCCGGTCGAGCTGGCGCTGGCGCTGGTGCGGGAGGGTTGGGACGTGGGCACGGCGGCGACGCCGCTGCGGAACGTGGCGGAGCTCGCCGATCCGGCGGTGGTGAAGGTCGTGCTGCGTCGCGATGGCGGCGCGCTCTACTTCTCGCGTGCAGCGATTCCGCATCGGCGCGCAGGAGCCGCGGAGCCGATCGAGGCGGGTGACACGCGCTTCCTGCGGCACCTCGGTGTGTACGTATTCGCGCGCGAGGCGTTGGCGCGCTGGGTCGAGCTGCCGCCCGACGAGCTGGAAGCGCTGGAGCGGCTGGAGCAGCTGCGGGCGTTGCGCGCCGGGCTGTCGATCGGCGTGGCGGTGGTGGAGCGGGCAGAGGGTGGCGTGGACACACCGGCGGACCTGCGCAGGGTGGAGGAGCGGCTGAGGGCGGAAACGCTCACGTCAACACGAGCAGGAACATGAGCGATCAGATACGGCATCCCACGAAGTACATCTTCATCACCGGCGGCGTCGTCTCCTCCTTGGGGAAGGGAATCGCCGCCGCGTCGCTGGGGCGGCTGCTGGTCGATCGTGGTCTGCGCGTGACCATCCAGAAGTTCGATCCGTACATCAACGTCGACCCGGGTACGCTGTCGCCATTCCAGCACGGCGAGGTGTTTGTCACGGATGACGGTGCCGAGACGGATCTCGACCTGGGGCACTACGAGCGCTTCATCGATGAGTCGCTGTCCCAGGCGAACAACATCACGACCGGCCGGATCTACCGTGACGTGATCACGAAGGAGCGTCGTGGCGAGTATCTGGGCTCGACGGTCCAGGTGATCCCCCACATCACGGATGAGATCAAGGCGGCGATCCGGCGGTTGGCGCCGAACCACGAGGTCGTCATCACCGAGATCGGTGGCACCGTCGGCGACATCGAGTCGCTGCCGTTCCTGGAGGCGATCCGCCAGTTCCGTCAGGAGGTCGGACGCGAGCACACGATCTTCATTCACCTGACGTTGATCCCGTTCGTGGCCGCGGCGGGTGAGCTCAAGACGAAGCCGACGCAGCACTCGGTGCGCGAGCTGATGGAGATCGGAATCCAGCCCGATGTCCTGATCTGCCGTACGGAGCACGAGCTGTCCGATGACCTGAAGCGCAAGATCGCGCTGTTCACGAACGTCGATCCCGCCGGTGTGATCGAGGCGAAGGACGTCGCCACGATCTACGCGGTTCCGCTCGAGTTCCACCGGCAGAAGCTCGATGAGCTAGTGGTCGACAAGCTCGGACTGGACACGCGGCCGCCGCAGCTCGAGGCCTGGTCGGGAATGGTCGAGAAGGTGAAGCAGCCGAAGCACGGACAGGTCCGGATCGCCGTGGTGGGCAAGTACACGATGCTGGTGGATTCCTACAAGTCGGTGCAGGAAGCACTGATCCACGGCGGCATCGCGAACGACGTGGGCGTCGATATCGACTGGCTGTCGAGTGAGGAGTTCGAGACATCGCCGGGCGAACGGCTGCGCGACTTCGACGGGCTCCTGATTCCCGGTGGCTTCGGGCAGCGCGGCATTGAAGGTATGCTCAACGCCGTGCAGTGGTCGCGCGAGAGCGACCTGCCGTTCTTCGGCATCTGCCTCGGCCTGCAGTGCGCGGTGATCGAATACGCGCGCAACATCGCCGGGCTTGCGGCATCCCACTCCGTCGAATTCGTCAAGGAGGTCGAGCACGCCGTGATCTGCCTGATGGACTCGCAGCGCCAGGTCACCGACATGGGCGGCACGATGCGGCTCGGTGCCTATCCCGCGCGCCTGCGTCCGGGATCCCGGGCGCACCAGATCTACGGCGCGCTCGAGATCAGCGAACGGCACCGGCACCGCTACGAGGTGAACAACGCCTACCGCGATGTGCTGGCCGAGCATGGGATGCGCTTCAGCGGCGTGTCGCCGGACGGCAACCTGGTCGAGATCATCGAGCTGCCGGAGCACCCCTACTTCATCGCGGGCCAGTTCCATCCGGAGCTCAAGTCGCGGCCGCTGCGTCCGCATCCGCTGTTCCGCGGCTTCATCCGCGCCGCGGCATTACGGCGTGGCCTGTTGCAGACGCAGCCGCCGAGCGGCGCTGACGCGGCAGCGGGGCAGGGTGGTGTTCTCCAGAGAGCGGACTGATCGAATGGTGCATGATGTTCGTGGGTGACTGGTTCCAGCCGGGCGGTCCGTTCTTCCTGATCGCAGGGCCCTGCGTGCTCGAGGACGACGCCCTCAACGTCCGCATCGGCGAGGCGCTCGCCGGCATTGCGGGTGAGCTGCGGCTGCCGGTCCTGTACAAGGCGTCCTTCGACAAGGCGAACCGGTCGAAGGCGGCGTCGCACCGGGGTCCCGGCCTCGCGCAGGGCCTCGACCGGCTGGCACGCGTCAAGCGCGAGACCGGGCTGCCGGTGATCACGGACGTGCACGAACCGGCTCAGGCCGCCGCCGCCGCCGAGGTCTGCGACGCGCTGCAGATCCCGGCGTTTCTGTGTCGCCAGACAGACCTGATCGTGGCGGCCGCCGCGACGGGCCGGCCGGTCAACATCAAGAAGGGACAGTGGTTGGCGCCGGAGGAGATGACGCATGCCGTGGCCAAGGCTCGCACGGCCGGCAGTGGCGGTGTGGCGGTGACGGAGCGCGGCACCTTCTTCGGCTATGGCGACCTGGTCGTGGACATGAGGTCGTTCAGTCGGATGCGCCGAGCGACCGAGGCGCCGGTCATCTTCGATGGCACGCACAGCGTGCAGCGTCCGGGCAGGGCGGACGGCACGAGCGGCGGCGAGCCGGAGTTCATTCCGGCGCTGGTGCGGGCTGCGGTGGCCGCAGGTTGCGATGCGCTGTTTCTCGAGACGCACCCCGCACCGGCGCGCGCGCCGTCGGACCCGACGAACATGCTGCGGCTCGATCGGCTGCGCGACCTGCTGGCGGACGCCCTCGCGATCCGCGAGTCGATCGACAGAGGCAGCCGGCATGCCGATCGACTGAGCGACGCGCCCGCGACCATGCACGCCGAGCGGCCATGATCGACGCCGCGCTGGCAGGGCGCATCCGACTGGTGATCCTCGACGTCGATGGGGTCCTCACGGATGCCGCTGTGTACATCGGCACGGGAGCCGATGGCGAAGCGATCGAGCTGAAGCGATTCGATATCCAGGACGGACTCGGCGTGAAGCTGTTGGAGCGAGCCGGCGTGCGCGTCGCTGTCGTGAGCGGCCGCGAATCGGCCGCGACGCGGCTGCGCATGGAGGAGCTGGGCCTGGAATGCCACCAGGCGCCGGAAGGCTTCAAGTTGCAGGGCTTCGAGCACGCGCTGGCAAGCGCCGGCTGCGGTTGGGACCAGGTCGCCGTGCTCGGTGACGACCTGCCGGACCTGCCGGCGCTGCGGCGGGCGGCGCTGCCCGTCGCCGTGGCCGATGCGGTGCCGGAGGTGCGCGCGCTGGCGCGCTGGGTGACGAGCCGGGCCGGTGGCTGTCGCGCCGTGCGCGAGTTCGCCGAAGCGCTGCTGGACGCGCGCGGGGAGTGGCGCCGGGTCGTGGCGGAGTATAGCGCCGAGCGGGACACCGAGTATGCGGGCTGAAGCCGCGCTCGGCTCGCAGAGCCTGGAACAGGCCCGCGCGGTCGTGCGCGCCGAGGCCGATGCATTACTGGCCCTGGAGCGGCGCCTCGGCGATGCCTTTCTCGACGCCGTCGAGCTGATCCTGTGCGCCAACGGCCGCGTCATCGTGAGCGGCATCGGCAAGAGCGGCATCATCGGTCGCAAAATCGCTGCGACGCTGACATCAACCGGCACGCCGGCAATCTTCCTGCACCCCGTCGAAGGGCTGCATGGCGATCTGGGCGTCGTCGGCCGCGAGGATGTCGCGATCCTGATCTCGAAGAGCGGCGAATCCGATGAGCTTCGAGGGCTGCTCGAGTACCTGAGTCGCACCGGCGTCCCGATCCTGGCGCTCACGGGTCGGCCCGAATCGACGCTGGCGCGCGCGGCAGCCGTCTGCCTGGACTGCTCGGTGGACGTGGAGGCCTGCCCCTTCGATCTGGCGCCAACCACATCCACGACGGTGACCATGGCACTGGGCGACGCGCTCGCCGTCGCGCTGCTCGGCCGACGCGAGTTCACCCGCGAGGACTTCGCGCGCCTGCATCCCGGTGGCGCGCTCGGCCGCAAGCTGACGCTCCGCACTGCCGATGTCATGGTCACCGGCGAAGCCTGCCCGCGCCTGGCCGAAGCCGCCACGATGCGCGAAGCCATCGTGCTGCTCGCCGAAAAGCGCGGCACCGTGCCCATCGTCGACGACGCCGGCCACGTCGTCGGCGTGGTCACGGCCGGTGACCTCACGCGGCTCATGGAGCGCGAGGAGAGCGTTTTCCAGGTGCCGGTCGCCGAGGTCATGAATCGCAGCCCGAAGGTGTGTGGCCCGGACGAGCTCGGTGCTGCCGTGGTTTACCGCATGGAGACCCACGGCATCATGGCAATGCCGGTCGTCGATGACGACCACCGCCTGGTCGGCATCGTGCACCTGCACGACCTGATGCGCGCCGGCGCGGTTTAGAAACGATGCGGATCGAAGGGTGTAACTAGGCCTGGGATCATGACTTTGCTCGGCTCATATAATGCAACTTCGCAGCCCGCTTCGGGTCGGGTCCTGCGCCGGCTGGCCCGCACGCTGACCTGCGTCGTGCTGCTGGGTGCGTGCGCTCAGCAGGGCGGTACCGAGCCGGAGGCGCTCGCGCTGTTCGACGGCGTGGATGCCGACCAGGTCATCATCGGGCTCGATCAGTGGTTGACCCGCGAAGGGGTTCGACGCGCGCAGATCCAGGGCGATACCGCGTATGTGTTCACCGATTCCTCACGCGTGCAGCTACGCGGCGTCAACGTGCTGATGTACGACGAGGGGGGTCGGCAGAATGCCAATCTGACCTCGCTCAGCGGCGTGCTGGATACGCGGACCGAGGCGATGGTGGCTCGCGGCGAGGTCGTCCTGACGACGGCTGCGGGCAACCGCCGCATCATGACGGAGGAGCTGCACTATGATCCGCAGTCGGGACGCATCTGGAGCGAAGTCGAGACCACGATGGTCGAGGATGGCAGCCGCATCACCGGCACGGGCTTTACGTCGGACACCGAGTTCCGCAACGTGCAGGTGACGAATCCTCGGGGTCAGACACAGAACCTGCGGATCGAATTCTGATGGGCCTGCCATCCGTCGGGGCTCGTCGGCCGTGCTGGCTGGCCTCTGCTGGTCTGCTCGCAGCGCTCACCGTTGCTGCGTACTCGCCGGTGGCGGCTCAACAGCAAAGCTGCGACCTGGGCGGTAATCCCCGGTTGCTCAATCAACAGGGTTCGCTGCTCTTCATCAGCGGCCGATTTCGCGTGACCTGCACCGACGGCGTGGTCGTCGAGGCGGACAGCGCGGTCAATCTGCAGGATCTCCGGGAGTGGTACCTCATCGGAGATGTTCATTACATGGATCAGGAGAAGACACTGACTGCGGGCTGGGTGCACTACCAGACGGCACAACGGTACCTGCAGGGGCGCGACGACGTCGTCGTGAGCGACCAGCAGACCGGCTCGCTGGTGCGCGGCGAGCAGCTCCAGTACTTCCGGCAGAGTCCGGAGCGCGACACGGCGCGCGTGCTGGTCGGGGGCGGGCGCCCGCACGCCGAGCTGCGCGACCGGACCGAGCCCGGCGCGCTGCCCGACACCAGCGCGCCCACCCTCGTCGACGCCAACGTCATCGAGCTGATCGGGGACGACGCCTTTCGCGCCTTCGGCGACGTCGAGCTGACTCGAGGCGAGATCCACGGCACCGGCGCTGAGGCCCACTACGACGGCGTCACGAACCGGCTCGTGCTCATTCGTGACGCCGCGGTCGAGGGGGAAGGCTATGACCTCTCGGCCGACCAGATCGAAGCCGAGCTCACCGATGCGGATCGGATCGAGCAGGTCCGGGCGCTGGGGCACGGCCATCTCATCTCGGGTGAGGCCGACCTGCGCGCACCCGAGCTGCGCGTGTTCTTCGCCGATGGTGTCGCGCAGCGGCTGATCGCACTCGGCGCCGCCCGAACGACGGCGGCCGCCGATTCGATCGGACAGGCGATTCTGACTAGCCAGGCACTGCGCCTGGTCGGCGACTCGATCGACGCGACTGCGGCCGACCAGCGCCTCGACTCGCTCTACGCCGTCGGCGCTGCCTACGGCGAGCAGCTCGCCGACTCGGTGCCCGCCGACCTGCCCGCCGTCCTGCACCGCGACTGGGCGCGCGGCGACACGATCCGGGCGTACTTCACGGCCGTGGTCGATTCGATCGCCAGCGCAGCGGCCGACTCGGTGGTCACGCGCACCACGGTAGAGCGCATGATCGTGGCCGCAGCGACCGAGGACGAGCCGGCGCAGACCGTGTATCGGGCACGAGAGGCGGACAGCCCCGCCGCCGAGCCGCCCAGCATCAATTACATGCTCGCGATGCGTATCGAGATCCTGCTCCGCGACGGACAGGTCAGCTCTGTGCGCGCGGAGGGGCCCGTCCAGGGGCTGCAGCTGCAGCCGATGACCACGGGAAACGGCGTGCCTGCGGATACGACGTCCCGACGACCGGGCCGGGGCAGCCGATGAGCGCCGCTCGCGTCCTCGACTACGCGCAGGGGCTGCGCTCTCACGACGCCTCTGTCGCGGTCGCGTTGCTCGAGCTCATCCGGCACGCCGGACCCGACGGCGCGATCGACCGGGGTGACTGGATCGCTGCGGTTCGCGCCGCCGTGCAGCACCACGCCGAAGCCGAGGGCGCCGCGCTCGCCGGCGAGGCGCCCGGTATGGCGCCCGTCGATCAGCTCGCGCAATACCTCGAGGAGCACGTGCTGCGCCCGCTCGCCCAGGAAGACATCGTCCACCTCGAGCCGGAAGAAGGACCGTGGGAACGCGTTTGCCTGGCCGACGACCTGCGCACTGAGCCGGCCCAACGCGCGGCGCTGGCCGTCGAATTGGAGCAGATCGTACACTCATTGCATAGGCGTGATGCCGGGCGACCGCTGGGCGAGCGCCGCGCCGCGCCGCGCAAGGGCGGCAGCCGGCTCGAAGCGCACGGACTGGTGAAGACCTACCGCCGCCGCAAGGTGGTGAACGAGGTCGACATCCGGGTGGAGCAGGGCGAGATCGTGGGATTGCTCGGACCGAATGGGGCAGGCAAGACGACCACCTTCTACATGATCGTGGGCCTGATCCCGCCGACCCACGGCCACGTGCAGCTGGACGGCGCCGAGCTGACGGCGGTGCCAATGTACCGCCGGGCGCGCGCCGGTATCGGTTACCTTGCGCAGGAGCCGTCGGTGTTCCGCAAGCTCACGGTCGAGGAGAATATCATGGCGATCCTCGAGACGCTCGGGCTGCCTCGCGCCGAACGGAAGCGCCGGCTCGAGACGCTACTCGATGAGCTGTCGATCAAGCACCTGCGGAAGAACCGGGCGTATTCGCTCTCGGGCGGCGAGCGACGCCGGCTCGAGATCACGCGCGCGCTCGTCAGCGAGCCAAAGTTCATGCTGCTCGACGAGCCATTCGCCGGCGTCGACCCGATCGCGGTCCACGACATCCAGCAGATCGTGGCCGGCCTGAGGCACCGCGGCATCGGCGTCATCATCAGCGACCACAATGTGGAGCAGACGCTCGATATCGTGGATCGGGCATACATCATGTACGATGGCCGGGTGCGCGTCTCGGGCACTGTCGCCGAGCTGGTCTGGAGCGATGAGGTCGCTGAAATCTACTTCGGACCCACCCTGACCGCGCGCATGCGCGAGCGTTACCGGAGACCGGAAGCGGTGGCATACGCATGAAGACGGGACTGTATCAGGGCACGCAGCTCAAGCAGGAGATGAAGATCAATCCACGCCTGTACCAGGCGATGGATCTGCTCTACATGCCCCTGCTCGATCTGCAGGCCCACATCAATCAGGAGCTGCTGAACAATCCCTTCCTCGAGCTCGAAGCGCCCGCGCCGGAAACCGAGACGGAGCCGACCGACAAGGAGAAGGAAAAGGAGAAGGACAAGGAAAAGGACGACGAGATCGACTGGGAAGAGATCCTGCTCGATGGCTTCGAAGCCGGCGGTCGCAAGGCAGAGTACGAGGAAAAGGAGTACTACGAGGCCGTACCGGTCGAGACACGGGACCTGTCGGATCATCTGCGCGACCAGCTCGTGCTGCTGCGCCACTCGGATCGCGAGATCCTCCTCGGCGAGGAGCTGATTGGCAACATCGATGACGATGGCTATCTGACCTGTCCGCTGGAGGAGGTGGTCAACCCGCTCAACGACTGGCTGGCCGACAGCGGCGCGGAATGGGCCGAGTCCGCAGCCGAGATGCAGCCGTTCATGGTCGAGGAAGCCGAAGCCATGCTCAAGACCATTCAGACGTTCGACCCCGCTGGCGTCGGCGCACGTAACCTGCGCGAGTGCCTGCGGCTCCAGCTCGAGGACGCGGCTCACGAGGACACGCTCGCCTTTCGCATTGTCCGTGATTACTTCGATCAGCTCATCAACCACCGTTGGTCGGAGATCTCCAAGGAGCTGGGCGTCACGCCGCGCGATGTACAGACCGCAGCGGATGACATTGCGAAGCTCGACCCGAAGCCGGGTCTGAAGTATGCCGTGCCGAAGGACAACTACATCACGCCGGATCTGATCGTCGAAAAGATCGATGGCGAGTATATTGTCTTCCTCAATGACACGAACATGCCGCGGCTGCGGCTGTCGCGTGCCTACCGTGAGATCGCCAGGGACAAGAACCAGTTCAAGGGGGAGAACAAGGAATTCATCTCCAATAAGCTGAACAGCGCCAACTGGATGATTCAGGCGATCGAGCAGCGGCGGCAAACGATGCTCAAGGTGATGAACTTCATTGTGGACCGGCAGCGCGAGTTCTTCGAAAAGGGCGTGCAGTACCTGAAGCCGCTGACGCTGCGCGAGGTCGCCGAGGTCATCGACATGCACGAGTCGACCGTGTCGCGAGTGACGAACGAGAAGTTCGTGCAAACTCCGCGAGGCGTGCTGCCGCTCAAATTCTTCTTCTCGAGCGGCCTGTCGACCACGTCCGGTGAGGATGTCAGCGCGCGCGGCATCAAGGACAAGATCGAGAAGCTGGTGTCGGAGGAGAACCCGAAGAAGCCGCTGACCGACCAGGCGATCGTCAATATCCTGAAGGAGGAGGGCATCCAGATCGCGCGGCGCACGGTTGCCAAGTACCGCGACCAGCTCGGCATCCTGTCGGCACGGATGCGGAAGCGGGTCTAGCGGCGCGGGAGCAGATGGGCATCGGGGTCGAGGGTTCCGGCGTGGGCGTCGAACGCGGCGTTACCCTGCGCACCGAGGACCCGCGGATTCACGATCTGCCCGACGCGGCGCGCCGTGATTTTGCGGTCGTCGTGCCTGCCTATGACGAGGTCGAGAATGTGCCGGACCTCGTTCGCGAGCTGCGTGAGACCTTTCGCCGGTTTCGGCTGGACGGAGAGGTTCTCCTGGTCGATGATGGCTCCTCCGACGGCACGGCCTCGTGCGCCGAGGAGCTGACGCAGGATTGGCCGCGGTTCCGCGTGCTGCGCCACCGCCGCAACTTCGGCAAGACCGAGGCGCTGCTGACTGCCGCCGCGGCGACGGATGCGACCTGGCTGATCCTCTTCGACGCGGACCTGCAGCACACCACGGACGAGATTCCCCGCTTCCTCGCCCAGCTCGCGGCAGGCAGCGACATCGTGACCGGCCGCAAGGTCGGGCATTACCAGAAGGCAGCGGTCTCGCGTTTGTACAACGTACTGAATCGCTGGATCTTCAAGGTTCCGGTCAGCGATCTGAACTCCATGAAGGGCTTCCGCCGTGAGGTGCTGGACGAGGTGCATCTGCGGCACGACTGGCACCGCTTCTTCGTGGTTCTAGCTTACGCCCGCGGCTTCTCGATGGATGAGATCGACATCGAGCTGCGGCCGCGCCGGCACGGCAGCGCGAAGTACAGCAGCGGCTCGCGGATCATGGTCGGCCTACTCGACCTGATCTCCGTCGCCTTCTTTCTGCTCTTCTCGCGGAAGCCGCTGCTGCTGTTCGGCCTCAGCGGCCTGAGCCTCGCCGCGCTGGGCATGATCATCGGGCTGGTCACCATCGTACTGCGCGTGCAGCACATCGTCCTGCCGTTCGGCTACCGACCACTGCTGTACCTGGTGATCCTCCTCGAAACGCTCGGTTTCCTGCTCTTTGGTTTTGGCTTCGTGGCGGAGCTGATCGCGCAGCAGCAGGCGGACCTGGATGCCTTGCAGCGCAAGCTCGCAAGACGCCCGGAGGCATCCGAGGGCCGACGGTAGTCATCCATTCGGCTCCGCGGGCTCGGAGACCACAGCCTCCGGGGCGGCCCGGAGACCCCGTCATGTCTTCGTTGCCCTGGCTCGCGTGGCGAGCAGCATGGCTGCGGCGCCCGCCAGCTCGGCCGCGATCACCCACAGGCGTGACGCAATGGCGACGACTGCCGCGACACTCGCGACCGGCAGCAGCGGCGCCAGCAGCGCAGTCATCGACAGCTCCCGGGCACCGAGACCTGCCGGCGCGATGAAGACCAGGTAGCCGACCAGGAAGGCCAGTGCATTGATGCCGGTCAGCGCGGCCAGTGCCTCACCGGGTAACGGCGTGATCGAGGAAACGAAGAGCCACAAGGCGAAGCCGTACGCCAGCCAGTCGATCGCGGCGAGAACGAGCAGCCAGATTCCTTCCTTCCAGGTGCCCTGCCAGACCAGCGTCGAGCGGTGTACCCAGCGCGGGATGAGGCGCAGGCCGAAATTGAGCGCGGCCGGATGCACGCAGGCGGTGGCGAGCCCGAGTGCGCCGAGTAGCAGCGTTGGCCGTACGGAGGCGTCCAACCATGCGTCGGCGGGGGCCGTGCCGATCCCGACCACCGCTGCTGCGAGTACGACGATGCCGGTCTGGATGAAGAGGGACGTGAGCAATCGTGCTGGCTCGAGACCGGCGCGGCGCGCCAGCTCCGCGATGCCCACGAACTGCCACACCTTGCCGGGGATGTAGCGGACCAGATTCGCCAGGAACCAGATCCGCAGCAGAGCGCGCCAGCGGACGGGCTCGCCGGCGAAACAGCGCAGAGTCCGTGACCAGACATAGACGCCGAACACAAAGGTCGCCTCGATTGCCACCAGGCTGGCGACCAGTCGCAACGGCTGGACGGACCAGGCGAAGGGGCGCAGCCGATCCCAGTCGCGCGCGATCGTCAGGCCCAGAAAGACGAACGCGGTGGCGACGATCGCGAGCCCGAGTGTGCGGCGCAGCAGGCGCAGCCCGCGGCGGGCTGGATCCGGATCGCTCGCCGCGATGTCGCCGGGACCGGCGTCGCTCACGAGGCTGCTGCGCGTGGCCGACGCCGCCACGCCCCGTGGAGCAGCGCGCCGCCATATCCAGCGAGCAGAAGCAGGCCGAGCACGTGGATCCAGAAGCCGAGCCGCAGCTCGGCAGGCCCGAACTCCAGCTCGACAGTGTGCGTGCCGGATGGCACGACCACGCCCCGTAACGCATGGTTGGCCTGCAGGACGGGCGTTTCATCCGTGTCGACATGCGCGGTCCAGCCATCGTACCACGGATCGGCAATGATGAGCAGCGCCGGCCGGTTCGAGGAGGTCTCGACGACGATACGGTCGGGCTCCGCCCGGCTCACATGCGCGCTGCCCTGAAAGTCACCGCCCTCGGGCGGGAGTCCCGGATCGTCGTATACGAACGCGCGCTCGCGTGGATTCCAGCCTGGCTGCGTCATGGCGGCGAGCGCGCCCTGCGGCGGGTCGACCACTTCGACCGCCGGCACCAGGTAGGCGCGCGGCAGCGCCGTCAGGTTCTCGTACACGATGCCCAGCGGTCCACGGTTCGCTTCACGCAGCGCGGGCGAGTCGAGCTCTGCAGCGAGTACTAGCCAGCGGATGTTCGCGGCATCGAGGAAGACCGGGTGCTGGATGAGGTTGTGCCAGTCGACGTACCTCTCCTGCCCGGCGCCGACATACTCGTTCCAGCGCTGGAGCTGATTGCCATGCTCGCCTCCCGCCTGTCGCACATCCCAGTGCATGAGATAGTTCGTGGCCGCGCGTGGATACGCTGCCTCGGGCGGGACGACGCCCGGAGGAATCGCCCAGATGCGGTCATCCGCCGGCTGCGAGCGCAGGTGCTGCACGACGTGGTCTGCCGCGTACAGGCGCTCCGGCGGGTCCGTGGTCTGGAAGAAGGGCCGGCCGACGACCCACAGATCGATGACCGTGAGTGCGGCGAGCGCGATGGCAAAGACGCGCGTCGGGATGCGCGCGCCGAGCCACAGCCAGAGCAGCCCGGCGCCGGCGGCAGCGAAGAAGGCGAAGCGAAGCCAGCCGGCGGCGCGGCCGGCGTCGCCCGTCCGCGCATCCGCTCCCGCCAGGGCGGCGCCGAGCACCGCGAGTAGCGCGAGGCCCAGGAGCGCGATCCACGCGACGCCGGGCGCGGTGGTGACCTCGCGGTTCCGGGCACTCGCCGAGCGCAGCGCGTGCCGCGCCCGAGCGATCCGTTCCAGGGTCAGCGCCGCCATGATCGGGAGTGAGAAGCTGACCAGAAAGAATGCGATGTTCGGTGCGCGGAACCGCCTCGTGCCGGGCAGAACCTCGTAGTACAGGCGGTAGAGCGGCGTAAAATCGCCGAACGAGATCGTGAGCGTGAAGAAACCGAGTCCGGCGAAGAAGAGCCAGTAACGGTCCCGCCGGGCGTACAGGATACCGAGCAGCGCGAGGCCCAGAACGGCGGCGCCGGCGTACTCGGTGTGCAGCTTGAACGGGCTATCGCCCTGGTAGGTGGGCAGGGCGGGCCGCCCCTGCTCATCCGCGATGGAAGCGCCGGCCTGTTCGGGCACAGCCAGGCCCAGCAGCTCACCGGGCGGCATCGACCATTCCGTGGCATAGTCCCAGCCGCGCCCTTCCTCACCGCCGCGCGGCGAAGCGTCGACGTAGCCGAGGAAGGGCAGGAAGTTCACCGCCGCGAGCGCAAAGCCGAAGGCGACCGCGCCGAGACCGAGGGCAAGGCGCCCGATCAGCGCGCGCGGCTGGCGCAGCAGGCCGTGACTCCAGAGCGCGAACACGGCCCACAGACCAGCGGCGAGCAGCAGGTAATACGCACTCTGGATCTGGAACGAGAGCAGCGCGAAGCCGAGGGTTGCGGCGGCCCCGAGGAATGGGCCGAACGAGCCGGTGCGCACGCCGCGGTGCAGGAAGAAGAAGAACAGCGGCGTCGACGCCGCCACGATGATGCGTCCGTCGTGCCCCGCATAGACGTAGGACAGCAGGAGCCCGGTGAACTCGAAGGCGAGTCCGGCGACGAACGCGATCCAGGGCCGCACGCCGAGCTCGCGCGCCAGCAGGTACATGCCCAGCCCGCCGAGGAAGAACGACAGCACGAAGATCGCGGGCAGGATCAACGCGACAGGGAAGAGCAGGTCCGCCAGGTGACGGAACGGATGGAATGCGCTGCCCGGATTCGCGAACAGCGGCAGCCCACCATACACGTAGGGCACCCATTTCGGCAGCGCCCCTGCAGCGAAGCGCTCCGACACGAACTCATGGAAGAAGTAGCCGCCCGCGAGGTAGTCCGTACCGAAGATATGGCGGCCCGGCAGGAACGCGGGCAGGAAATAGAGTGCTGACAACGCGAAGAACACCGCCGCCGCCCGCCCCGTCGTGATCCAGTCTGCCTCCTCCACCAGCACGTCAGCGCGTTTCGCCAACCCTCCTCCTCGTTCTCAGCCAGGACTGTCGCCGCCGGCGATCGCCTCCAGAAATTCATAGTGGCGTTCGGCCACGACCGCCCAACGGAAACGGCCGGCCGACGCGCGGGCACGCTCACTCAGCGCGCGCCGCCTGCCCTCATCGGCGAGCAGTGAGGTCAGCACCGTGGCGAGCCCGGCGACGTCGCCCGGCTCGACCAGCACTCCCACGTCCGGCGGCACGACCTCGGCCAGCGCCCCGGCGTGCGAGGCGACCACGGGCACGCCCGCAGCCAGCGCCTCGGCCGCGACCAACCCAAAGCCTTCGAAGCGTGAGGGCATCACCAGGATCTCGGCGCCCGCCAGCAACTCGGTCCGCTCACGATCGCTCACCGGCCCCAGCAGCCGCACCGCGTTCGTTAGCCCGAGTCGCCCGACCATCTCCCGCAGCCGGTCGGCGTCCCGACCGCGACCGGCTACCTTGAGCTCGATACCCGCTCTCGCTTCGCGCACCCGCGCAAGCGCGGCCAGCAGCGTATCCAGTCCCTTCTGAAAGACATCGAGGCGGCCAAAGTATAACAGGTATCCCTGAGGCCGACGACGCACCTCGAAGAACGAATCGTCGACGCCCGCGCCGACCATGAACAGCCCCGTGCCGGCGCTGGCGATCGACCGCACTCGCGCCAGCGTCCACTGTGATGGTGTGCTGATCCAGCGCGCCCGTCGGATCAGCCGCCGCTCCAGCGCCGCCAGCCCGCCCCCCAGGATGCGACCCCACCGCTCGGCCGCGGTCACACCAGTCAGGTGGTGTACGACCAAGCCGACGGGCATACCATGCGGCACCCGCACCGGTGCGTAGACCGAAAAATCGAGCACCGCCGCGTCGTACCCACCCGACCGCGCACCACGGATGAGCTTCGCTGCCGCCCGCGCGTAGCTCGCCCGGCTCAGAACGTAAGGCCGCGGTGCGCCGACGCGCAGGTACGAGACTCCCGCGATCGTCTCTTCCCGCGCGCCTGGGTAATTTCCGGTGACGACCAGGACCGATACGCGATCGGTCAGTCGCCGATAGATCTCGTGCGCCCGGGCAGCGCCTCCGCCACCCACCCACGGATTTGCCCGATCATCATAGATGCAGTGCAATATGCGCAGCACTTAACTCACTGTCTTTCGGTGTTTTATGTGTCGCGATCTCATGTGTCTTCGAGGGAAGCGCTGGCGCGCGAGTGGCGGTCGTGCCAGGCCGAAACGACATCCCGATACAGCAGGATCAGCCGATCGGTGATCGCCGGCCAGGCAAACTCTCGGCTCACGTGCAGGCGGCCCTCTTTGCCGAGCCGGTGCGCGAGTGCGGGGTCGTCGGCGAGGCGAAGAATCGAGCGGCGCAGCGCCTCGCTGTCGCCCGGCGGCACCAGCAGGCCGGTCCGCTCGTGCCGAACGACGTCTGGAATGCCGCCGACGTCGCTGGCGATGGCGGGAACGCCATGGCCGAGCGCTTCGACGAGGACCACGCCGAGACCCTCGGTATCGCCCTTCTCGTCAAAGACGGCCGGTAGCACGAAGACATCAGCGGCACCGAGGTGCGCAGCGAGCGTGTCGGGGGGGACGAAGCCGTGGAATGCGACATCGCCCGTCAGCGCCAATGCCCGACTCTGCGTCTCCAGCTCAGCACGCAGCGGTCCTTCGCCGACGATGTGCAGGTGCGGCCGCCGGGCGGGCTCGATGCGCGCGAGCGCGTCCAGCAGGTGACGGACCCCCTTGCGCTCGACGAGGCGCCCGACGAAGAGCAGGTTCAGCCGGCCCGCCTGCGGTGCCGCCTCGCGGGCGTGCTCGGCCGGCGGCTCGATCGTGGCACCGAACGGGATCCGCGCGATCGGGCGGTCGTGGATCATGCGTATCAACCGGACGGTGTACGACGAATTCGCGGTGACGCCGTCGGCCGTGCGGATCATGCGGCGGAGCAGGGGGCGTAGCGGCCGAAGCTGGCCACGGGTCCAGGTCAGCTCGACGCCATGGAAGGAGAGAATGAGTGGAATGCGGCCCGCGGTGCGGGCGGCCATGCCGATGAGCGCGTGCGGGATGGGCCAGTGCACGTGCACGAGGTCGAAGCGACGCGAGCGGGCGAGGCGGACCGCGGCGGCTGCGCCGGCCGCGACGTACCCGGGCACGAGACCGAGATAGGCCGGGCGCTCGCGCACCCGGTCCGGCGCTGTCTGATCATGCGTCAGATCCTCGAAGCGCGCGGGTGCATAGCGGAAGCGGTGGACCGGGATGCCGTCGATCTCCTGATCGGCGAGCCCGCGGTAGGCGGGAGCGAGCACCTCGGCGTCGACGCCCCGGGCGCGCAACCGGGCGAGGCTCTGTGCGAGCCAGGGCGTGATCACGTCGTGCTCGTCGCGCGCGAAAGCCGAGACGACGTACAGGACCCTCACGCGGGCGGTCCGCTCGCGCGCCGCAACGCGAGGCAGGCGATGGCCGTGGCCATGGTCGCGACGGCGGCGCGGCCCTCCTTGCCGCGCACCCAGAGGAAGCGCGCGTCCGCCGAGGCCGCCGCGCTCGAGCGCTGCCAGCCCGACGTTGGATCGTGCCGGAAATAGTCCTCGGCTTCGAGCTGTCCGGCGAATGCGGATCTCAGCGCGGCGACTTGCTCCGCGTCGAACTGCTGCAGCCAGCCCAGGTTCTCCGGCTGACCGTAGGGCACGGTCACGAGCAGCAGGCCGCCCGGTCGCAGCAGCCGACGGAACTCGCGCACGACCTCCACGAAGCTGCCGGGCTGCATTGCGGCATCCCGGTCCTCGCCGGTGTACGCCGTATTGTCCAGGCCGACGTGCTCCAGGGTCGAGATGCAGACGACGGCGTCCATACAGGCATCGCGCAGAATCGTATCGCGGAGGTCGCCATAGATGTAGGAGAAGTTGCGGGCGCCCAGGACACCCTCGGGTGCCAGCGTGTACACGACCACCTCGGCCGATCGCACGCTCGGGTGGCGCGAGACCCAGCGGTGGTTCAGCGTCGATCCGGCATCGAGGATGCGCTGCCGGGCAGGCTCCAGCCGCGCCAGCACCCAGGCGTACTCGACCAACCGCTCGTCCATGCCGCGGCCGAAGCCGGCCGGTAGCGGCGCGCGGTCCAGTAACGCGCGCCGCAACGCCGCATCCCGTGTCGCCGCGACCAGACGCTGCTCCCGGAACCGGGCGTAGGCGCGCTTGGCCGCCCGATCCAACGGCGGCACGGCGCTACGAACGCGCCGCTCGAGCTCCAGAATCCTCGGATTCTGACGCGCACCCAGCGCCCTGCGAATCACCGACCCGATCATTGTCGCTCGAAGGCGCCGCCGGCCGCACACGACTTGTCATGAAACGGGCGGTACGGCTAGGTTTTGCGAACTTTTCAACCTAATCCCGCAAAGAAACTGCCTCAAGCCGGAGTGGGGGACGGCCGGTCCCGTGCCCTCGTCATTGTCCCGACGTTCAACGAACGGGACAACCTGGAGCGGCTCACCGCCGATGTCCTGAAGCAGGACGCGCGGATCGACATCCTCATTGTCGACGACGCTTCACCGGACGGTACCGGTCAGCTCGCCGACCAGCTTGCCGCCCAGAACCCGCGTATCATCGCGCTGCATCGTGTGGGCAAGCGCGGTCTCGGGACTGCCTATATCGAGGGCTTCCACTGGGGACTCGAGCGCGGCTACGCCTACCTCCTCGAGATGGATGCCGACTTCTCCCACGATCCCGCACACCTTCCTGAGTTCCTCGACGCCGCCGAGCAGTACGATCTCGTGCTCGGCTCGCGCTACCTGCACGGCCGCGTTACCGTCATCAACTGGCCGATTACCCGGCTGCTCCTCTCCTACTTCGCCAACGTCTACGCCCGGCTCGTCACAGGCCTGCCCGTGGCCGACGCTACGGGAGGCTATAAGTGCTTCCGGCGTAACGTCTTGGAGACCATCCAGCTGGACGCCGTGCGCTCCGAGGGCTATGCCTTCCAGATCGAGATGAGCCTGCGCGCGTGGCGAGCCGGCTTCCGGCTCGGCGAGATCCCGATCGTTTTCGTGGATCGCGATGCCGGCGAGTCGAAGATGTCGAAGAAGATCATCCGCGAGGCGGTCTGGCGCGTCTGGCACCTCCGGCTGCTCGACCTCATGGGCCGGCTCTGATGGCGTAGGCGCCCGCGACCATGGCGATCAAGGACCTCTTCTGGGCATGCCCGTTGTGCTCCTCGCCGCAGGCTGTGCAGCGCGTTGGCCGGCACCACGCCTGCCGTGCCTGCAACGCTCGCTTCGTGCGGGGTCGGGCCGACCTGATTCGCGCCATCCGCCGCGGCACCGAGCCGGAGGAACGGACTGCCGGCGAGTGGCTTCGGCGACTGCGCCCGATCCACCTCGACGGCGGGGAGCCGATCCTGCGCAGCCGCGTCCGCATCCGCGTCGCCGATCATGATCGGCCGGTGCACGGTGCCGGCGGCGAGTATTTGGGCCGCCACGAGGTCTTTGGGCCTACCATCAAAGGGCACCTGATACTGACCGCCGACGCGCTGACGTTCGAGCCCGACGGAACGGACGCGCCCCGCCGCTGGCCCCTCGACACCCTGACCGCCGTCGGCGCCTCGTCCTCGCTTCTACAGGCCCGCACCCGACAGGGTCGGCTCCACGAGATCCGCTTTCCCATCGCCTCTCTCCGCGTCTGGGATGAGCTGCTTCGACAGGCGCTGCGCGAACACCATCGCCGGCGCGGACGCGAGATCGTCGAGTTCCTGCCTCGCATCATCACCCGATGACGCTCTATCGAGCAGTCCAGGCCCTCGCCCGTCTCCTGACCCGCACCATCACCGCGGGGGATTTCCGCATGATCGGCCTCGAGAACGTGCCGCCGAGCGGGCCCTTCATCCTCGTCGCCAACCACCAGAGCTTCCTCGACCCGATCATCATTCAGGGCTTCTGTCCGCGCGTCCTCCATAGCATGGCCAAGAGCACCCAGTTCGCCTCGCCTCTTACCGGGCCCCTCATGAAACGGCTTCGCGCCTTTCCGGCTCGGCGCTTCCAGATCGACCCGCAGTCCGTGCGCATTGCCCTGCGCCGGCTGCACCAGGGCGAGGCCGTCTCCATCTATATCGAGGGCGAGCGGAGCTGGGACGGACGCCTCCAGGAGCCCCGCCTCGGCACCATCCGCCTCATTCTCAAGGCCGGCGTGCCTGTGGTGCCCTGCGCCATCGCTGGCTCCTACCACGTCCTGCCGCGCTGGGACAGCCGTCTGCGACGGCACCCGATTCGGGTCATCTTCGGCCCAGCGTTCCAGCTGCCCCAGTCCGACGACCGGTCCGTCCGCGAGCGCCTCGTCGAGCCCATCGGACGCCAGCTCATGGCCACGATCGGCACGCTCCTGAGCGCGATCGAGGCCGATCTCCCGCGCCAACCACTCCCTCCGGCGACAGAACCCGCGCCGAGCGCGGAGACGCGTTGATCCGAGGGGCGCTCCTGCGCTTGGGAGACCCCGGGAGAACTGGGGCAGGTCCGGAGAGAGGACGGCAGGTCCGTTGGGGGCAGGTCCGGTGGAGGCCGGGTCCGGTGGAGCCCAGCGCCAACGGCAAGTCCATGGGGTGGCGGCACCATCGCGGCGCGGACCGTGTAAGTTGACATAATGTCTATTATGCGAAGTACTTCGGGGAGGCGTGCCATGGCGCATCGATTGCGACCGGCGCGGAGCGGCCCGCGGTAGTTTAGCAGGCAGCACCGAGCACGGAACGCGAATGGGCCTGGATACCTATCGACAGAAGCGGCGCTTCGACCGAACGCCGGAGCCTGCCGGCAGACTCGGCCGTACCGCGGGTGCCTTGCAGTTCGTGGTGCAGAAGCATGCCGCGCGGCGGCTGCACTATGATTTTCGGCTGGAGCTGAATGGCGTGCTGCTGAGCTGGGCGGTGCCGAAGGGGCCGAGTTACGACCCTGGGGAGAAGCGTCTGGCGGTTCACGTCGAAGACCACCCGCTCGAGTACGGGGACTTCGAGGGTGTGATTCCGCAGCGCGAGTATGGGGGCGGAACGGTCGTGTTGTGGGATCGCGGGGTTTGGGTGCCAAAGGGGGATCCGTCCGAGCAGTACGAGAAGGGGCGTCTGAAGTTCGAGCTGGCCGGCGAAAAGCTGATCGGCGGGTGGACGCTCGTGCGCATGGGCCGGCAGAACGCTGGTGAGAAGGAGAACTGGCTGCTGATCAAGGAGCGGGACGGGACCGAACGCTCGCCCACTGAGGCGGACATCGTCGAAACGCGGCCGGAGAGCGTGGCAACCGGTCGTACGTTGGAGGAGATCGCCAGCCAGAAGGATCGGGTGTGGCGCTCGAAGGAGACGGTGACGGTAATCCCGAAGGGGCTTCCCGCGGCGAAGAAGGCCAGGCTGCCAGCGAAGACCGCGGTGAAGGCGCAGCTGGCCACCCTGGTCGATGCGGTACCCGAAGGTGACGACTGGTTGCACGAGATCAAGTTCGACGGCTATCGGCTGCTGTGCAGGCTGGAAAAGGGCGAAGCCGCGCTGGTCACGCGGAACGGCAAGGATTGGACGGAGCGCTTCGCGCCTCTGGCGCGCGCGGCGACCTCATTGGCGGCGAACGCTGCCCTGCTCGATGGTGAGGCGGTGGCGTTGAATGACAGTGGGCGCAGCGACTTCCAGCTCTTGCAGAACGCCCTCGGCGGCGGCGCGTCGCCGCTCGTGTACTACGCGTTCGATTTGCTGCATCTCGAGGGCCACGACCTGCGTTCGGTGGGGCTGCTGGAACGCAAGCAGCTGTTGCGGGAGCTGCTCGAGCGCTCGGGCGTCGCCGGCGGGACGCTGCGCTACAGCGATCACGTGGTGGGCAACGGGCCGGCGTTTTTCGGGCAGGCCTGCGAGCTACAGCTCGAAGGCGTGATCAGTAAGCGTACGGATGCGCCCTACATCGAGGCGCGCAGCCGCACCTGGCTGAAGACGAAGTGCACACGCGAGCAGGAGTTCGTGATCGTCGGTTACACGGATCCGAAAGGCTCGCGCACCGGATTCGGCGCCCTGGCCGTGGGCTACCACGACGCGGAGGGCGAGCTCCGCTATGCCGGCAAGGTCGGAACTGGCTACGACGAGGCCACGCTGAAGGCGCTGCTGAGGCGGCTGAAGAAGCTCGAGCGGGAGGAGGCTCCGGTCGTGAACCCACCACGCGGTGGCGAAGCGCGCGGGCTCCACTGGGTCGAGCCGACACTGGTAGCCCAAGTCGCGTTCACGGAATGGACGCAGGACGACATTCTTCGGCACCCGGTGTTCAAGGGCCTGCGGGAGGACAAGGCGCCGAGCGAAGTCATTCGGGAGGCGCGGACCCCGCACCGGCGTGCGGAGCAGCAGGCGGCCGCCGAGTCGAATTCGCCACCGGCGCCCGGGCAGCAAGCAGGCCCGGAGGTCAGCCCGGAGGAGCTGACCGCGCTATTGAAGGATTTGCCGGCGATCCGGCTGACCAACCCGCAGCGCGTGCTCTTCCCTGCCGACGGTATCACGAAGCAAGATCTGGCCGGCTATTATGCGCTGGTCGCGCGCTGGATGCTACCGCTGGTGCGCGATCGAGCGCTGACGCTGGTCCGCTGTCCCGAAGGCATCGATGGGCCCTGCTTCTATCAGAAGCACGTCGGCGAGGCAGTGCCCAAGAGCATCAAGCGCGTGCCAGTCGAGGAGGCCCGGAAGACGGGCATCTATCTGTACGTCGATTCCGTCGAGGCCCTCGTCTCACTCGTACAGATCGGCGTGCTGGAGATCCATTTCTGGGGCTCGCGCATCGACAAGATCGAGAAGCCTGACCTGCTGGTTCTGGACCTCGATCCGGACCCTGCTGTGTCCTGGTCACGGGTGGTCGAGGCCGCGCTCGAGCTGCGCGACCGGCTGGCTGAGCTCGGCCTGCAGTCCTTTGCTAAGACCACCGGAGGCAAGGGACTGCACGTCGTGGTTCCATTGACTCGCCGGACCGACTGGGAGGACGCCAAGGAGTTCGCCCGCGCACTCGCCGAGGAGCGTGTGCGCCTCCACCCGAGGTCGTACACCGCAGCCGTCTCGAAGGCCAAGCGCAAGGGCAAGATCTACATCGATTACCTGCGCAACGCACGCGGCTCGACCGCGATCGCGCCGTACTCGACGCGCGCCCGCCCAGGCGCGCCGGTGGCTACACCAATCGCCTGGGACGAGCTGTCGACGCAGCTCGACCCGGGGGCCCTTACGGTGCGGACCCTGCCCTCGCGCCTGCTCTCGCTGCGGCGCGATCCCTGGTCGGAGTACGCGACCGTGCGCCAGTCCATCACAGCCGCCGCACGAAAGGCGGTAGGTATGTAGCGTGGATTCGTTTCAGTCGCCGGTCGATTCAGCGCTGTCATCCCCGACCGACGCCGGCGCGGCTGCCGCACCGGACGCCGCCGCGGCGTCAGCCTCGCCCAGCCGCATCTCGTAGACGTCGCGCTGCGGGTTGTCGGCCTCGGTCATCTCGATGAGCCGCTGGTACAGCTGTGCGGCTCCGGCCGCATCACCTCGGGCCAGACTCAGGCGCGCGGCCGCCGCCAGTCCCTCGCGCCGCTGGTACTCGTACTCGGCGTCGTCGCCGACCGCGCGGTACAGCTCTTCCGCGCGATCCAGGTTGCCGCTCTGCTCATACGCCGCGGCACGAAGCAGGCGCGCCGTCGCCGCCAGCAACGCGTCGCCGCCGGCATCGAAATCCTCGAGTACCTCGATTGCCGCCGTCGGCTGACCCTGCTGCAGCTGGAGCTGGGCGAGCAGAATCCCCGCCTCACCAGCCGCCTGTGTGCCACCGAACCGGTCGAGGAACGTCTGCAGGTCGCGGATCGCCAGCGCCGAGTTGCCACTCGCAGCCGTCTGCCGGATCTCCAACAGCTGGGTGACCGCCAGCTCGTCGAGTCGCGCCTGGCGGTTCAGGTAGTAGACTCCGCTGATTGCGACCACTGCGACAACGACAGCGGTAATGATGACGATACGCGCGTTGCGCCGCGCCCATTCCGTGAGATGGACCAGCCGGGCGATGAATGCGTCATCGGCCGCTTCAGGGCGGCGCCCGCGTGCGGCCGTCGGGTGTCGTGCCATGAAGTCTTCGGTTGCGCGGGCGACGTCTCGGCGACGCCCCGCGACGTTTGGAGGTTTTGCCAGAATCGACTATGATAGCGCGTTTTTGGCATTGCGCGCAATCTGTGCAGCGCCGGCTACTAGCGGTTTCGCCGCCTCGCCGCACCGGCGATGGGAGCCGCCTGGGAGGCTTGGCGTATCGCTTGCAGCCGCGGACCGGATGGTGACGGGCAACCGGCCAGAGCACGAGGACGTGAACAGACCGAGGAGAGGCATCCAGCGCCTGCTGGCGATGGTCAGCGGATTGGTCGTGGTGCTCGGCGGCTGCACGCGCCTGCCCACGCCGGCGACCGGTCCATTGGCGGAGTACGGGGAGTACGAAGGCCGCGAGATCGCGGATGTTGAGTTCATCAACACGGATCCGTTCGCGGCCGACACGCTCGAGCAGCTGATCGAAACGGAGGCGACGCACTGCTCGCTGTTCGGCCTGCCCTTCTGCGTTCCCTTCACCGACTGGGGCCGGGAGGAGCGGTTCCTCGACCTGGGCACCCTTGCCAGCGATGCGGTGCGGCTGGCGGTGTTTTACCGGCAGAGCGGATACTTTGGCACGCGTGTCCGACCGGGCGTGCAAGCTCGTGGCGACCTGGTTGCGGTGAGCTTCGCGGTGTTGAGCGGCGACCCCATCCTGCTCGACTCGCTGACTGTCGTCGGCACCGAAGGCATCCTCGATCCCGACTCGCTGGTTGCGACGCTGCCCTTGCAGCCTGGCGCGATCTTTCACATCGGTGAGTTCTTCGCTTCGGCCGACACGGTGCTGAGCGCCCTGCGCGAGCGTGGGTACGCCTACGCGGAGCTGCTGCGCAACTACGGCGTGGACACGCTGCGCGACCGTGCGAGCGCCGAGCTGGTCGCGTTACCCGGGCCGCGCGTGATCGTGGACTCGATCATGGTCGTGGGCGCGAACAGCCTCGGTCGGAAGGCGACGCTGCGGCAGCTGGAGTTCAGGGAGGGCGATGTGCTGCGCGCGAACCGGCTCGTATCGAGCCAGCGCAACCTGTACCTCGTTGATCTCGTGCAGTTCGCGACGGTCGAGGTGGCGCCCGACTCACTGCAGGCGCAGCCAGGCGACAGCACACGAGCCACGGTTCTGGTCACCGTTTCTGAAGGTCCCGTACACGTGGTGGAAGCGTCGGCGGGGTTCGGCAAGATCGAGTGCTTCCGTGTGGAGTCCGATTGGGTCAGCCGCAGTCTTCGAGGTGGCGGTCGACGGCTCGCCATCCACGGCGAGATGTCGAAGATCGGTCTGGGTGAGCCGACGCATCTCGGCAGCGTCGAGTCGTTCTGCAACGCGTTCGAGGGTGATGAGTTTGGCCGCGATCTCGATCACCGGTTGGCGGCGGATTACACGCAGCCGGGCTTTCTGAGCCCGCGCAACGAGCTGGTCGCGACGATCTTCGACGAACGGCTTTCCGAGCCGGGACTGTTCCAGCGAGAGGCAACTGGTGGCCGCCTGGGCGTGGTCAGGCGGCTGCGCACAGAGGATGTGATCAGCGGCGGCGTGAACGTGGAGCGAGGCAGGACCGGGGCCAAGCCCGCCTTTTTCTGCCTGGCGCTCGCGGTCTGTCAGCCCAGCGATATCCTGCAGCTGTCCGGAGATCGCTGGCGCAACTCGCTCAATGCGACAATCGTGCGCGATCGCACGGACTCGCAGCTGAACCCGACACGCGGCTACCAGGTGCGCATGGACGCCGGCTGGGCGGCGCCCTGGCTGCGCTCCGACGTGCAGTTTGTCCGTTGGACCGGTGATATGGCCCGCTACACCAGGGTGCGCCGCAACTGGATCGGCGCCGGGTATCTGCGGCTCGGCAGCTTCTTCGGCACGGCAACGGTCGTATCGGATCCGGGCGACCCGGACTTCCTGCCGCCCGAAGAGCGCTTCTTTGCCGGTGGACCGACCAGCGTACGGGGCTACGATCGCAACCAGCTCGGGCCCGGCGTGTGGATCGTGCCGCAGGCGCCGGATTCCGCGGCGCCGGTCCCTGACCCCGAGGCCGAGCCAGTGTTCGTCCCGGTCGGCGGAACCTCGGTGCTGGTGGGCAGCGTTGAGCTGCGCTTCCCTTCCCCCTGGCTCCGGCGTTATCTGAGCATGGCCACGTTCATCGATGCGGGTGCCGTCGGTACAGGCGAGCTCTGGGACATCGGGCTGGGCGAGCTGCGCGTGACACCGGGCTTCGGGATTCGCATCGCGACCCCGGTCGGTCCTGCCCGGCTCGATATGGCCTACAACCCTCACCGCCTGACCGCGGGACCGTTGCTGGTCACGAATCAGGAAACCGGCTCACTCTTCCGCGTGCGCGACAGCTTCCGGCCTGAAGGCGTGAGTTTCTTCGAACGCCTCAAGCTCCACGTTGCCGTGGGGCACGCTTTCTAGCGATGCCGGTCAAACGCTTTCGCCGGTGGGTCACTGCATCGCAGGGTCGCGCGATCGCCGCGGGCATCGCCGCGATCGTGGTGGCGGTCGTGCTCATCATCGCCGTGGCCGTGACTCGCGACGACGCCGATCCAGCCATCCCTGAAGACGCTCTGGAGGCGGACTCGCTGCTGATGGACCAGCCGGCACTCGAGCTGGAGGCGACGCGCGACGAGGTGGGTGGCTTCGAGCAACGCATCGCCGAGCGGCTCGCAGCCCGGCCGGCGCCGACCGGCGAGCTCGGCCCGGTGCTACGCGTGCGTCTGGCCGACGTCGATTGGCGCGACCGGGCGGGCCGGCCGTTCCTGCTCGCCGATGTCGCCGTTGCGCGCATGGACCATGACGCGTTCAAGGCCGGCCGCGTGGTGTTGTCCGACGTGACGCTCGAGGCACCACGAGTCCTGCTCGTTCGCGAGACGCCGAACGCTCAGTGGAACTACATACCGGTGCTTGGCTTCGACAGGCCGCCTCGAGCGCCGCGCGCCGCCGATGAGTTGCGCGGCTCTGCCGAGACCGGCGTATTCGTGCGCGCGCTGACCATGCGCAATGGCCGGGTCGAGATCCGGCTGCCGACCGAACGCTATGTGTTCACGGATCTCGCTGGCCGGGTCCCCGCGATCGACCTGCCCTCGGGCAATCGGGCTGCCGAGATCCGCATAGCAGCGCTCGAGTCCACGCTGGAGGTGCCGGCGGAGGATCGCGTGCTGCCCTTTGCCATCGCTGACGCCCGCTTGCTGCTCCCGGGCGGACGCGTCGACTTCACGATCGGCGACGCCCGGCTCGCCGATACGCGCCTCGCCGCGCTCGAGGGCACCTGGGATCCGGATCTGCCGGGGCTCGGCCTGCGTGCAAGCGGCTTCGTCGAGCGCGTCGAGCTGGCCGACATCCGCTTCCTGTACGCCGATCTCCCCGAAGAAGGCACGGCCAGCTTCGCCTGGCGCATCGAGCCCACGGCCGCAGGCAACGAGGTGACGGTCCGGGATCTGGCGTTGAGCTCCGGTCCGAACAGCGTTGCAGGCACCTTGGCATTCCGCTTCGGGGATGCTGGCTTCGCACTCGGGTCGCTCGATCTGCAGCTCGAGCCGCTGTCATTGGAGCTCGTCGAACGATTCCTCGATGAGCCGCTACCGTACACTGGCACGTTGCGCGGACGCGTCTATGGGGACGCGGCCGCGCTGCGCTTCGACCTGGCCGCCGCCGTGCGTGCGCGGGGCACGGATCAGGACCTACGCACCGACGTGACCGGCCTGGCCGCGCTGGACAACGGGGGGTTTCAGCTTCGCCGGCTGGAAGCGGATCTGCGGGACGCGCCGCTGGTTGCGCTGCGAGGGTTCCTGCCCGGCCTCCCCGTCGCCGGCACCATCACGGGTCGGGTGACGCTGCTCGGACCGCCTGGCGAGACGCCGCTGGATGTCGACGTCAGCCTCGAACTGGCCGGTGGCACCGCGGCTGTGCGTGGTACGCTCGATCTCACGGGTGCCGTCATCGTGTATGATTTGACCGGCAGCCTCCTCGCGGTCGATCTGCAGCAGCTGGTGGAGCCGAGCGTGCCCCCGATCCTGCTCACCGCCGAGTTTGCGCTGGCGGGAAGCGGAACCGATCCCGAGACCGCTGACGCGAGTCTTTCGCTCCGCGGCGATTTCGCCGGCTGGCAGACGGCGCCCGCTGACCATGTCGATCTGCGCGTTCGCCTCGCGGGCGGAATGCTGAACGTCGATACGCTGGACGCCGTCGTGGGCCCGCTCGCAGCCGAAGTGAACGGGGTTTGGGCGACGCGCGCCGATCGTGACGCCCCGGGACTCTCCTACCGCGTTGCAGTGACGACCCTGGCGCCGCTGGCTCCGTATCTGCCCTTCATCCCGGAGGACGCGACGGCCGGTGGTGCCGTCGATCTCGCAGGCCAGCTCCGTGGCAGTCTACAGCGGCCACAGTTCGTCGGTGACATGCAGCTCCGCGAAGTGCGCTACGGTGATTGGGCGGTGGGTGCCGCCGAAGGGAGCTACGATGTCGCCCTCGGCGATAGCATCCCCGTGATTCATGTCGCGCTCGGCGCTCGCGGCATCGAGACGCCCACTGCCGGTGCCTTCGAGGCAGCATCGCTCGATGTGGCAGTGAGTCGCCCAACATTCAGCCTGGTGGGCCGCTTCGACAGAGTCATCGGCGGCGTCGGTGAAATCGAGCTCGAAGGACGCTTCCTTGATGCCGGTGCGAACGAAGCCGTCGTGCGCCACCTGCTCGTCGACCTGGGCGAGGACCGTTGGTCGCTTGCCGAGCCGGCACTCGTCACTTGGGGTGGTGTGCCTGGCGTGGTGGTCGAGGATCTGTTGGTCGAGTCCACGACCGGCGATGGTGAGCTGGCTCTCGGCGGCACTGTTTGGCCACTCGCCGATGCGGACGTTCGCTTCCGCCTCCGCGACCTGCCTGCTGGCGAGCTGCAGCAGATGCTCGGGCAGGAGCCCGTGCTGAGCGGTCGCATCTGGGCGGAGGGGTCGATCGTCGGCGGCGAGGCTCCCGTTGTGCTCGCCGATTTCCGCGTCGCGAACGGCAGTCTGCAGACGGTCGCATTCGAGCTGCTCGAGGGCGCTGTCGAGTACCGTGACACGCGCGCCGACCTCACGCTCGATGCTGTGCTGGCGCCGGGCGGCCGGCTCGTCGCGGACCTCCAGCTGCCCGTCCTGTTCCGACTCACCGACGATCCCTCTTTCGGCTGGGCCGAAGCCGGAGCCCTCGCTGGAACGATCGAGGCCGACTCGCTGCCGCTTCAGCTTCTGTCCAATCTGCTGCCGCAGGTGCGCGATCCGGAAGGTTCGGCCGCGGGACGTGTGGTCCTGGCCGGCAGCGCTGCCGCCCCCGAGTTCCAGGGTGCCCTGCAGCTGACCGGCGGCGCATTCACGTTGCCGGCGCTGCGCCAGCGCTATACCGGCATCGAGGGGACGCTCAGCCTTGCCGACGAACGCGTAAGTGTCGATGACATCGTGATCCGGAGCGACGGCACGGCTCGCCTCAGCGGATCGATCGTTTTCGAGCAGCTCGATCGACCCATCGCGGACCTCGAGGTCGTGCTCGAAGGCTTCCGGCCGCTGGGAGTCGGGGATGTGGACCCGGCCGCAGTTTGGGGCACGCTGAGTGTGGACGGGCCGTTCAGCGCGCTCGTTCTCGGCGGCGACCTGCGCGTCGATGACGGCACCATCGAGGTGCCCGACTTCGGATCGGACCCGTTCAGTCAGGAGATGCGCGACTTCGTTGAGGCCGGCGGCGACGCGACCGCGGGGCTCGACGAGCCGGAGGGAGGCCTCGATTACGACATCCGTGGCATGACCGTGCGTTTTGGCAGCGCGACCTGGTTCGTCGTCAACACGCCGGAGACCAGCGATGCGCGCGTTCAGCTAGGCGGTGAGCTGACGTTGTTCGGCTCCGGCGACGACCTGCGGATCTTCGGCACGCTCAGCGGCGAGCGCGGCACGTTCACGCTGACCGCCGGCCTGCTCGTGCGCCGGTTCGAGGTGCGCGAGGCGCAGATCCGCTTCTTTGGCGAGGCGGATCCCAACCCGCAGATCGATATCATCGCCTCGCGCACGATCTACACGGCCGCGGGCGAGGAGATCGAGGTGCTCGCCAACGTGACGGGCACGGCCAGTCGGCCGCGCCTCTCGCTGGCGACCGCTCAGGGCACACAGATCCCGGAGTCCGAGCTGCTCAGCTTCCTCCTGTTCGGCCAGCCGAGTGGCGCATTGGGTGGCGGCCTGACCGGCACCGAGCAGCTGCTCGAGAGCACTCTGCTCGGTGGTCTCGCCGACTGGTTCACACTCGGTCTGGAGGAAGCCTTCATCGAGGAGCTCGGGCTCGACTACTTCCAGCTTCGCTTCGCCCAACCCACGCTCGGCGGCATCGGCGGCATCTTCGAGCAGCCCATGCTCGTCTTTGGCAAGGAAGTGAGCAGCGACGTTTTCCTGCGTGTGACGACGGGACTCGGCGGGCTTCTCGGCGCCTCCGCATCCTTCGAGGACGCATTCGGCATCGCCATCGAGTGGCGCATTGATCGGGAATGGCGTCTCGAGGGCGGCATCGAGCCGACAGTGCGGCGGCGCCTCAGCCCTTTCGGTATCCGCCTCAACACGCCACTCTCCAATCCGGACATCCAGTGGTTCGTCGACCTGCGCCGGCGCTGGACGTATTGACCCTTCGGCAGGGCCCGCATGATCGTCGCACTCGCTTCGCTGCTCCTCCAGACCGCCGCCATGGCGGGGCCACACGCCGACTCGCTCGTGCGCGAAGCACGCCGCTTCGAGCGCGTGTACGAGCGCAGCGTCCGTTGGCACGCCCCACTCAGCCGACGCGGCGTCGCGCGCGACGGGTGCGATGAGATCGTCGGCCGCTTCTGTTTGTTCTTCGATGGCGACGATGACGAATCCCCGATCCAGCCCGAGCCCATCGCGATCACCGGTGCTCGCCGCGCCGCCGTGAATGCGCTGCGGCGAGCCTTCGGCGCCGCACCGGAGCACTCCGCCGTGGCGGCAGCACTCGTCCGCTACCTCGTCGAGGACCAGCGCGGCGCAGAGGCCGCCGCGGCGGCCCGCGCCTACATCTGGGCCAGCGCCGACACCGCATTCGGATCGATGCTGCTCGGCTTCGCGCTGCACGCGGCGGGTGACATTGTGGCAGCCGACTCGGCGTTTACTCGTGCACTCGCGCTCATGCCACCGGACACAGTCCGGGCGATTGACGATGTGTCCTACCTGCTCGAACGTGACGAGCGCAGCCGCTATCGCGCCCTGAGCGACGCCGATCGCGCCGCCTATGAACGGCGACTGTGGCACCTCGCCGACCCACTCCAGATGCTGCCGGGCAACGCCGCACGCACCGAGCACTACGCGCGGGCCGTATGGATCCGCCTGCTGCCCGAGGCGCCCTGGGTGCGCGGTATGATCTCCTGGCGCGCCGATCTCGCCGAGCTCACCGTGCGCTACGGCGTGCCGATCTCCAGAGAACGCATCGCCGGCAGCTTTCGGGCCGACCTCGATCTGCTGGAACGCTACGACACGGCGCAGGTGACGCTGGTGCCGGCCGCCTTGCTTGGCGGCCAGGCGCTGAGCACGCCGGATCCCGGTGAACCGAGCCCGCTCGATCCGCCGCACCCGCGATCCGGACAGTCCCCCACCGACGTGCGTCGCCTGCTCTGGCTGCCGCACCAGCTCACTCGCTTCCCTGGTGCGCGCGGCGATCGTACCGTCGTGCGCGTCGATGCGGCGATGGCCCTCGATTCGCTCGCGCGCGATGCCGATAGCATCCGCGTGGCCCTCTTTGTCCTCGACTCCGCCTCACTCCGCATCGTTGCCGAGTCCCAACGAGGAGTCGCAGTCCGGGCGGACACGACGGCTTTTGCCCTCGAAGCAGAGGTCGGCCCCGGGAGCTACGTCTATCGCGTCGAAGCCTTCGAGCCCGAAAGCCGCCTCGCGACTCGTGCGCTGCATTCTCTGGCGATCGTATCGCCGCTCCCGCCGATCGCGCTTTCCGATCCGCTGATCGCACGACCCTTCGCTGGCTCCGCCGTGCCTGCGCAGCGACGCGATCCAGCGTTGCGGCCGCGCGTGGAGTTGATCCTCGAAGCCGGCGCGTCGATCGGACTGTATGCCGAGCTCGTGAACCGGAGTGTACCGGCAGCCCACGCGATCGAGCTCTCCATCGCACGCGAATCGGCCCACAGCCTGCCCGGCCGCGCCGTGCGTTGGATCGGTCGAGCCCTCGGCCTGGGCGCTGCCGACGCCGCACCGATCATCCGCTGGGAGGCCGCCGTGGACCGCCCACGCATGCCGCTCGCCGTGGATCTGGCCTTGCGCGATCTGGACGCCGGCCTCTACCGCATCACCCTGCGCGTCGGCGACGGGACGAGCACGCTGGCCGAAACCTCGCGCATCGTTCGCATTGCGCAACGGCGCTGAACCGATCCCTCGATCAGCGTCCGAGGTGCAGCGTGAAGCCAGCAACCAACCTGACGATGTTGGTATACGCCATCGGCTCGAGCCGGGTCGGGTCGGTGCTCGGCCGCATGCCTGTGAGCTGCACCACGATGAGGTCCGACTCGATCGTCTCATCGGCGACCGGCCGGAGCGGTGTCCTCGACAGGTGGTCGCTCAGCTCGAAGAAGAGCGATACGCCCGCTGCCTCGAGCGGAACCGTCGCGCCGACACCGAACACGGCCGCCGGTTCCGTCTGCCGGCCTTGCTCGAGCCCGCCGCGCCCGCCGTTCTGCGGCTGCGGTGCATTCCCGAACGAATAGGACGCCACGCCTGCGCCCAGGAGCGCATAGGCGCGAACGCGGCTCCGTTGCAGTGGCAGGCTGAAGACGGCCGCGAGGTCGGCCACCACGATGTCGAGATCGTTGAACGCGCCGGCCGAGGCATGGTGATCCGAGCCGTCGATCTCGCGCCAGTCGGCCGGATCCATGCGCACTTCGAGGCGGGATGGCGCATAGCCGAGCTGAACGCGCGCGCCCCAGGCCTCGTTCAGCCAGAATGCTGCGGCACCGCCGAAGACCGCCGTGGCCTCAGCGGCCAGCCTGCCACCGTAACGGCGTGCATCCGGCGCTGCCGCATCGGACCCGGCCGGCAGGATCCAGACGCCCTGGAAGCCACTCGACAGCAGCCCGCCGGAATACAGGGTGAGCGCAGGCGCCGGCCGTTGGGCCGCCAACGGACCGGCCACCAGAGCACTGCCCAGCAGCCAGGCGATCGCCAGCCTGCTCATCATGACGGCCTCTCTTTCGCAGAGGCAGCCCAGCGCAATTGACGTTCCAGCCACCGACGGAGCGATGCCCGTGGCGAAGCCTGTACCAAACGAGCGCGACTGCTGGCGTGGCCGGGACTCCACGGCACCCTACGTCCCGGGGATACCGGAGTCGGTCCCACGGGTGCGCTCGCTGCCTGCGTTGTTCGCGGAGATGGCCTGCTGCACGCGGTGTGAGCTGGCACGCGGCCGCACTCGGGTCGTGCCTGGCGTCGGGCCCGTCCCGGCCGATCTCATGTTGATCGGCGAGGCTCCCGGCGCCCGCGAGGACCGCGAGGGTCAGCCGTTCGTCGGAGCCGCGGGGCGTTTGCTCGACGGATTGTTGGAACACGCCGGCCTCGAGCGCCCCGACGTCTTCATCACCAACATCGTCGCCTGCCGTCCTCCGGGTAACCGGACGCCTCGCGCGAAGGAGGCGGCCGCCCATGCGCCCTGGCTGGAGGCGCAGATTCGCCTGGTAAGACCGCGCGCCCTATGCGCGCTGGGCCGCATCGCGCTGACCTATTTCCTGCCGAAGGCGAAGATCACCGAGCTGCGAGGTCGCCCGTTGGGCATCGAACGAGACAGTGTGACGCTTCCGCTCCTCGCCACGTTCCACCCTGCCGCTGCCTTGCGCCGACGCGAGCTACTACCCTTGCTGGAGCAGGATTTCGCCGCACTCGCTGAACTGCTGGCGCGCTGAGCGCGCCGCGACCGCAGTGCCGGCTGCGTCGTCAGCCTGTGGCCGTGGCCGCGGCCGGAAGCGGCCGGCGACGTGCCGCCCAGCGCCAGAGCCAGATGCCCGCGACGACCACGAGCACGCTCATGATCTGCGATGTCGACAGGCCCAGGCCGATGCGGTCGGTCTTCGCCCGGACGATCTCCACGAAGAAGCGTAACGTTCCCGCACCGATCATGTAGAGCGCGAACAGGCGCCCGGCTGCCAGCGGCCGACTGGAGATCCGCCACAGCACGGTGAACAGCAGGAGCGCACCAGCGGCCTCGTAGAGTTGCGTCGGATGCACGGCCAGAATCGCGGAGTCCGGAACGTCCGGCGGGATGTCGGCGCCGGCCTGCCGCAGGTAGCCCGCCGTGCTGGGCGGGGCACCGTTCGGAAATGCCACGCCGACGGCGCTATCGGTTGGCAGGCCGTAGTCATCACCGACGAGGAAGCAACCGATCCGCCCGAGCGCTTGCGCCAGCGCCAGACCGGGGGCCACCGCATCGAACGCGGTCGGTCTCGACAGCTGATGTCGGCGAACCTGCCACAGGTAGGCCAGGGCCCCGCCAATGAATCCGCCGTACCATACCAGCCCGGCCCGGCTCGTCAGCTCGCCCACCGGGTCGGCGATCACGTCGGACCAGTGCAGGCCCAGGTAGTAGAGCTTCGCGCCGACCACGCCGCCCAGCGCCACCCAGCCGACACAATCCCACGCGAATTCCGCCGGCAACCCGTGCCGGCGTAGCTGAATCGAGAGCGTCCATGCGGCGGCGATGAACGCGAGGAACATCATCGCGCCGAAGCTGGTTACGGCGACGCCGCCGATCTCGAACAGAACTGGATACACGTCAATCTCCGTGCGGGTGAGCAGCTCGACGTGCGGGGTCCGTAGTGGTTGGCCCGGTCCAACGGCGCACGGCTGCCACGATCACGACCGCGCCAAACAGCAGCGCCGCGATCGGCGCCAGGTATACCGTGAGATTGAAGCCGCGCGGCTGTGGCTCCAGCAGCACCCACTCACCGTACCTCTCGACGAAGTACGATTTCACCTCGTCCTCGCTGCGTCCGGCCGCGAGCTGATTGCGCACCACGTCGCGCATCTGCTGCGCCAGCTCGGTCGGTGAGTCCTCGATCGACAAGCCCTGGCAAACCGGGCAGCGGAGCTGCGACGCCACCTCGGCGGTGCGCGCCTCGAGGCGCCCGTTCGCGGGCGACGTCGCCCCGGCACCGCCTTGGCCTGCCACTGGCGCCGCGGCGACCGCCATGATCATGAGCGCCGCAAGACCGAGGCGGGCGCTCCTCACCGCTGCGCCTCTGACAGTCCGCTCGCCGGCCCCGCCGGCCGGCCCCCTACGGCGTTGCGCCGTTCGACGAGCAACGAGTCCACGATGCTGACGATCAGGCGCGCACTGACCGGTCCCCACTGGTGATGTGCGACCCGGCCATCCGCGCCGATGAAGAAGGTTTCGGGTACGCCCGTCAGCCCATACTCGATCGCCGTGCGTCCACCCGGATCCAGCAGTGTGGGATACGTCTGCCCGCCCATCGCTTCGATCCACGCCCGCGCCTTCTCCGGCGTATCGTTGTACAGAATGCCATAGAAGCGAACCGGACGCTCGCGGTAGGCCAGCGCAGCATCGGACAGCGGCCGATGCTCGTAGCGGCACTCCGCGCACCAGGACGCCCAGTAGTTGATGACCACGACGTCACCGCCGTGCCCGGCGAGCCGCACCGTATCGCCGCCGTTCCCCGATCCGCTCGGACCGGAATCCATGATCTCCAACGCGAAGGCAGGAGCTACCCGGCCCGGCAGCGTCGAGGGCACGCGTCGCGGGTCGCGCCCCATGCCGAACCACAGCAGGAGCAGCAGCGGCACCGAGACCGCCACAGCGACGACCGACCGCCCCCAGTTCATGTAGGATCTCCTGCCCCGACCGTCTCCAAGGCGGAGGGCGACACCGCCCGCGGCGTCCGCACCGCCGCCGTGCGCCGGCGTCCCGAGCCTGGCAGCGCCGCGATCAGCGCGCCCAGCGCAATGATGAACCCTCCCACCCAGATCCACGCGACCAGCGGTTCGATCACGACCCGGATCGTGGCGCTGGAGCCGTCCCGCTCGAACGCCATGAGCGTCGTGTAAAGATCCTCGACTGCGCCGCTGCGTATCGCTGGCGTCGCGATCGGCTGATCCGACGTGGGATAGAAGTTCATCCGCGGGCTCAGCTCGCCGGTGGTCCGTCCGTCCTCCAACGTGCTCAACGACGCTCCGACCACGAACCGCTGCGGCTCGTCGCGCGCGAACAGCCGGTCGAAGCGCAGCGTGTAGCCCTCGACCTGCATCGCTTCGCCGACAGCCAGCGTCTGCTCGCGTTCGACCCGGAACGCCGAGGATGCCGCGATCCCGACCGCCATGATCAGCACGCCGATGTGCGCGACATAGCCGCCATAGCGGCGCCGGTTCGCCGCGACGGCTCGCGTGAGCGCGATCGGCCACGCCTCGCGCTGGGCACGACGGCGTGCTGCGGCGGCGGCGCGGAACTCCTCCAGGTTCGATACCAGTGCGAATGCAGCGAAGCCAAACGCCAGCACCGCGTAGATCGACGGCGTGCCCACGATGATCGAGATCGACACCGCCACGGCGAACGCCGCCGCCGGCGCGACGAACCGGTGGCGCAGGCTGCCGGGCGCGGCGCGTCGCCAGGGGAGCGCCGGCCCGACACCGACCAGGAACAGCAGCGCCATGATCAACGGCAGCGTCATGCGATTGAAGAATGGGGCGCCCACGCTGACCTTCACACCCCGTACCGCATCGGCAGCCAGCGGAAAGAGCGTCCCCAGCAACACCGTGAACGTGAACGCGACCAGCAGCAGGTTGTTGACCAGGAACACGGCCTCGCGCGAGGCGGGACTGTCGAGGCTGCCGGTCGTGCGTAACCGATCCGAACGGCCGGCAAGCAGAACCAGCGACCCGACCAGAGTCAGAGCGATGAACGCAAGGAAGTACATGCCGATCGTTCCCTGCGTGAACGCATGGACGGACGAGAGCACGCCGCTGCGCGTCAGAAACGTGCCGAGAATCGTCAGGAGAAACGTCGCCACGATCAACGTCAGGTTCCACACCTTCAGCATCTCACGCCGCTCCTGCACCATGGACGAGTGCAGGAATGCGGTCGCCGTCAGCCAGGGCATGAACGACGCGTTCTCGACCGGATCCCAGGCCCAGTAACCGCCCCAGCCGAGCACCTCGTACGACCACCACATGCCAAACATGATCGCGACCGACAGGAAGCCCCAGGCCGTGACCGTCCAGCGCCGCGTCACTCGGATCCAGCGATCGTCCAGCCGCCCCGACAACAGCGCGCCGATGGCGAACGCGAACGGCACCGTCATACCCACATACCCGAGGTAGAGAAACGGTGGGTGGATCGCCATCAGGATGTGGTTCTGGAGCAGCGGGTTGGGCCCCGGTCCATCGGCCGGCACCGGCCAGACCCGGCCGAACGGGTTGGCCGGCCCGACCAGCAATAGCAGGAAGAACGCCTGCACGATCAGCAGCGCCGCCGCGGCGTATGCGAACAGATCACTGCGCTCGCGACGGTACAGCCAGACTGCGGCCGCGGAGTAGCCGGCCAGCACCAGGCCCCAGAACAGAATCGAGCCTTCCAGCGCGCTCCACAACGAGATCACGGTGAACAGCATTGGCGTCGCCCGGCTCCCCACCTGGGCGACGTAGTCGATACTGAAGTCCCGTGCCACGAGCGCGTAAACCATGGCAGCGTTGGCCAGTGAGAGCAGCGCGAAATTCGTGTACGTCACGAGCTTCGCGCTTTCCACAAGGTCGCGCCGGCCGGCTCGCACGCCGGCCACTACCGCGATCGCACCATAAATGGCGAGTGCCAGTGCCACCGCCGTCGCCGAATAGCCCAGCGCCCGCGTCATGCCTCACCATCCCGCAGCAGGCTCCGATACAGCTCCTGCGGCTCCTGGCCTTCGTGTGGTGGGCGGTACTCGTTCGAGTGCTTCACCATCAGATTCGTAGACTCGAAGACATCAGCCCGCGTGAACCGGCCCTCGACGACCACGCCGATCCCATCACGGAACATGGCCGGAGGTGCGCCCCGCGCATGCACATCCAGCGTGCGCGTACCATCGGTGATGCGGAACTGTAGCCGCAGCGCTTCCGCATCCCAGCTCACACTTCCCGGCGCGACCTGCCCACCGAGCCGCACCGGCGTCTCGTATGCCGAGGGCCCCTTGGCGAGCAGCTCCGTAGGCGTCAGAAAGTAGACCAGATTCTCGCCGATGCCGCTATAGAGCAGGTACGCGAACGCCGCCGCGATCACCGTGATTCCGCCGGCAATCCCGAACCTTCTCGTCCCGACACGCGCGGCTGTCGGTCCAGCCATCATTTACCCGGTCGCCCTTCGTCGAAGGTTCGCAATTCGGCCGCCACGCGCCGTGCCCGCACTGCGAGGTATACGCCATACGCGACCAGGACGATCCACGTCACGCTGTAGGCGGCGACGACGAACCCCCACTCAGACACCGGCCCCCTCCTCGCTCAGCGCCCGCTCCTCCTCGTACTGTTCCACGACGCGCTCAAGCCGCGCAATCTGATAGCGTCGACCGATGAAGTAGATCAGCACCAGAACGAATGCGAGCCCGTTCGCGTCCAGTGCCGTCACGTATTCCGTAGCCACCGTGCTCGGACTCGATTGCACCTGGTGAATCGTTCGCCACCACTGCACGGAATAGTACACGATGATGACGTTGAGGAAACCGAGGATGCCCACGGCGGCGCTCCACGTCGCTCGCCGCTCAGCGTCGTCCACGAAGGAGCGCAGCGCCAGGTAACCTGCGAAAACCAGCAGCAGCACCGCAGTGGTCGTGAGGCGCGGGTCCCAGGTCCACCAGACCCCCCACGTCGGGCGCGCCCAGATCGAGCCAAGCGCCAGCGTCAGCGCGGTCAGCACAGTGCCGCTTTCCGCGGCGGCCGCTGCCAGCAGGTCGTAGTTGCTCCGCCGCCGCCACAGGAATGCTACGCTCATCACGAAGACGATGCCGAACGCGAGGAACGCACTCCATGCCGCAGGCACATGGACGTACATGATCTTCTGCAGGTGCCCCATGTCGCGCTCCGGCGGCGACTGCGTCAGGCCGAACAGCTGCGCCCCGACCAGCGCGAACAGCGCCAGCCCGCCGCAGATCCGTAGCCAACGCGACTCGCTCATCACCCCCGAACGTCGATTCATCTAGGCCTCGATCACTGCGTCGAAGAGCAGAAAGCTGCCTGCCAGACAGATCACATCGAATGCGGCCAGCACGCGCAGCCAGACGCGGCTGTCGCCCATGACATCCCCGGCCAGCAGTGCCGAGGTGGCTTCGACCGAGGCGATCAGTACGGGTACGAGCACCGGGAACAGAAGCAGCGGCAGCAGCACCTCCCGCGCCCGGACCTGGCTCGCGATCGCGGCGTAAAAGGTTCCCAGCGTCACGAAGCCGATCGTGCCCAGCGCCAGCACGGCCAGCAGACCCGGTAACGGCCGGATCAGCGGTAGATCGAACAGCACGCCGGCGACCGGCACGACCAGGACTTCGATCAACGCGACGAAAGCCAGGTTTGCCAGGAGCTTGCCGGCGAACAGCGATCGTCGCCCACCAGGGTACGACAGCAGGGTGTCCAGCGCGCCGTTTTCCAGCTCGAGTTGATAGGAGCGGTTGAATGCCAGCACCCCACTGAATAGCACGGTCAGCCAGAGCACGCCGGCAGCGGCAGCTCTCAGGGCCTCCACATCCGGTCCGAGCGCGAAGCCGAAAAGCAGCAGCATGAGGACCGCAAGCGCGACAACCGCATTGAAATTCGCCTTGCTGCGCCCTTCGCTGACGAGGTCCTTCCACGCGACGGCGAGCATCCGTTCGCTCGCCGCCCGCAAGCCTTGCCTCGCCGCCGGGGTCGCGGCCGTCATTCGATCGCGACCAGCCGCCCCGCCTCGAGCCGCAGCCTGCGGGTGACGAGGTCCGCCGCACGATCCACGTCGTGGGTGGCGATGAGCGTGGCGCCAGGGTGGTCGCCGACCTCGCGCACCAGCTCGTGCACGAGTCGGATGCCGTCGCTGTCGAACGCGGCATGCGGTTCATCGAGCAGCAGCAGCCGCGGCGGCCGCAACCAGAGTCGGGCCAGCGCCAGGCGCCGTTGCATGCCGACGGAGTAGTCGCGCGCGCGGAGGTCGGCATCGTCGAGCAGACCGACCCGCTCCAGCAGCGCATCGATGCGGGTCTTCTCGACGATCAGACCGAGCATGCGCATTGCGAAGCGCAAGTTCTCACGCGCCGTGAGATCGGGATACACACCACTCGCGTGGCCGAGCATTCCCGTGCTCGCACGCACGGCATTGCCCTCCTGGGCGAGGTCATGACCGAAAATCCGGCCGCCTCCGCGCGTGGGCCGCGTCAGAGTCGCGAGCACCCGCAGCAGCGTGGTCTTGCCACTACCGTTGCGGCCGAAGAGCGCCACCACCTCGCCGACGCCGATCTGCAGATCGACACCGCGCAACACCCAGCGGCGACCGAATCGCTTCGCAACTCCCTCGAGAACGGCCGGCAGCGCTCCGCCCCGCGGGCTCTGCGCTGCCGGGACCGGCTCACTGAGGTCCACGCTCACGGTCGAACTCGACAGCCGGCGCCGTCGTCGCTTCCTCGGACGCCTCGACTGGATCGCGCCGCTCGGCGCCGATGACGCGCGCTGTCAGAGCCTGCGGGAATTGCCGGATGTAAGTGTTGTAGGTTCGCACGGTCTCGTTGTAGTCGTGGCGTGTGACCGCGATCCGATTCTCCGTCTCGGTCAACTCATCCTGTAGCGCAATGAAGCTGTCATTGGCCCGAAGCGTCGGATAGGCTTCCACAGCGACATTCAGGAAGAGTCGAAGATTCTCCGAGACGGCCGCGCTGGCCCGCCCGAGCTCGTCGCCCTCCGCGCCCTGCTCGACCGCGCGCGCGACCTCCTGCCTGGCGCTGTTCAGGCCTGCCCGCGCACGCGCCACCTCGGTGAACGTCTCCTGCTCGAACGCTGCCGCCTCGTCCACCGTCGCGACCAGATTCGGAATCAGATCGTTTCGCCGCATCAATTCCGCTTCGATGTTGGCGCGCGCCGCGGTCGTTGCCTCGTCCAGCTCCTGGATCCGATTGTACCCACAGCCAGATACCAGTACCACCAAGCAGAGTCCTAGCGCTCGGCTCATGAGCCTGTCTCCTCGGGTGACGCGTCGATATGGTCGGCGAGCCGTTCCATGGCTTGGAAGTAGCCGCCGACCACGGGTTCGTCCAGACTCCAGGCCGGAGGCCGCCGCCGCCCGCGCGCTTCACGGGCGCGCTGCAGCGGGGCATCGTCGCAGCCCAGCAATTCGCAACCCTGACGCAGCACGCTTTCGTCGCGGGCCGGCACGACTCGACCCGCCAGACGCAACGCGGCGCGCATGTAGGTCATGAATGATGGCAGGGCGCGCAGCAGCAGGCTGCCGATCTCTGATGGCTTTGCCGCCGCCACCATGAGCCCCTCGCGAAGCTGTATGATTTTGCCGCGCAGCTCGCGCTCGGCTTGCAGCCGGAGTGCCCGCCGCTGCACCTCGAGGCCTTCGAGCGGATCCGCACCGTACAGCATTCGGTGCGCCTCGATCATGTCGGCGAGCTCGATCGCGAACGCGTCGGCCGCCCGCCGCCATTCGCTCCAGGCGAGCAGCAACGGTGCCGTGTTCCCTGCCCGGCTCCAGCGCCGGGCCAGCGGAGCCGCAGCGCGCAGCTCGGCCGTCGTGATCCGCTCCAGCACGACGAGCACGTTGATGTCGCTCACGCCGGGAATCGCCTCGCCGCGCGCCACCGATCCGTAGAGCAGGACACTGCGGAGCTGCTGCCCCAGCGCCTGCTCGAGGCCCGCGCTCAACTCCTGCGCCGTTTGCACGCTGTCCTTCATCGATCGCCTCTACCAGCTCCGCCCTGCACCGCCACCACCGAAGCCGCCACCGCCACCGAAGCCACCAAAGCCACCCCCGAAGCCGCCACCCCCGAAGCCCCCGCCTCCGAAGCCGCCCCACCCTCCGCGATGACGGCCACCCATCGGGAAGGGCAGGAAGAGCGGCAGCACGCCGCGCCGGCGTCTGCGGCCGCCTCTTGTGAGCGCGAGCAACAGGATGACCAAGATCAACAGCCGCCACCCGCCGAACCGGTTGGGCCCACCATCATCGGACTCCGCCTGCAGCTCGCGCGGCACGTCGCCGGTGAGCTGAAAATCGAAGAACTCCGCGTACTCGGCGGCGAGCGCGATGACGCCACTCAATGTTCCCGACCCATAATCGCTCTGGCGGAACGCGGGCAACATGTAGCGGTCGGCGATCCGGCCGGCTTCGGCCGCGGTGATGAATTGCGTGGTGCCGATCCCCGTCTCGATCTTCACGTGACCCCGGCCATCCGGAGACTGCTCCTTCGGCACGACCAGGATCACCGCGCCGGTGTTGCGCCCGCGGTCACCCGGATCGCCGGCCCGACCGATCCCCCACTCGCGGCCGAGTCGCAACGCCACCTCGTCGATCGGCCGGCCGTTCAGCGACGGCAGCGTCACCACCACGATCTCACCGCCCGACTTCGTACGCACCTCGTCGATCACCGCGGTGATCGACTGCTCGTAGGCCGGTGTCAGCACGTTCGCGAAGTCGTTCACGTAGCCGACCGGTTGCGGCAGCGAAGATTGCGCTGCCGCCGCTGCCGGCCCACACGCACTCAACGCCCAGACGACTGCGAACCCGCCGCGTTCAGGCCGCCGCATCATTTCTGCTGTCGTAACCTCGCAATGAAAAAGCTCCGGCACCGCGCAAGCGCCGGAGCGTCCGCTCCGCAGGTGTAGCGTCCCGCCGCCCCGCCCCAATCTACGTCCGCGACGGTCGCGGACAACCAGGCCGGCCTGCCTTCCGACTGTCCTTCCGCCAGCGACGATTCGGTCTTTCTTCGGGATCGACGGTGCGCGCCGCGCGCGGGTTTTGAGGCCGGGAGTACGACTAGCCCGCATCTTGCACACGTCCAATTGGCCATAAGGCATATTGCGACTCCGACTTAGCGGATACGGAGGCGAGGTTGGCGCTGGCTCTACTGGACCCATACGACACGTTGACGCCCGCGCCGCGGCAGGATCCGGCCGTGGTGCGGTCCGAGCCGTTCTCCCCAGGGAAAAACCGTTCCGGGGACCGCCAGCTCGTCCTCGTGATCGAGGACAACCCGCACGATTGGGAGATTTACGGCAAGATCCTGTGGTATAACGGCTACGACGTCCTTTACGCTTCGGAGGGACCGCGGGGCCTGAGTCTGGCACACGACAGCCGCCCCGATCTTGTCCTGCTCGATCTGGCGCTGCCGGGTCTGGACGGTCTGGAGCTATGCCGGCAGCTGAAGGCGGACGAAGAAACGTCGCACGCTCATGTCGTCGCTCTCACGGCACGCGCGAAGCGCGAGTGCGAGAATGAGGCGATCGCGGCCGGCGTGGAGTACTACCTCGAGAAACCGATTGGCCCGATCGAGGTCCTGCGGGTCGTGGCTGATCTCATCGGTCGCCCACCGCTTCCCGGAGAGGGCCGCCTGCCGAAGCTGGGGCCGCACATTCCGGAAAACTGAGCATCGCTACATCCCATCCGCCGACCCGCTACTCGGCGGGGGGGACTTGAAGCGGCGGGCCGCCACATTCGGCGGTCGCGCTCGGGAATGCGCCCGGCAGGATTCGAACCTGCGGCCCCGAGTTTAGGAAACTCGTGCTCTATCCGACTGAGCTACGGGCGCGACGTACGAGACGGCTCCGCACTCACCTGAGCTGCGGGGGTGTAACGCCTTAAGATAACGGACTTTGGCCCTGGCGCTCAAGGCGCCGCGACAGCCTGTCACGGAACCTCTTCTCAGTCATACACGAGGAGCGAGCGCAC
Source organism: Longimicrobiales bacterium (assembly GCA_050732635.1). Classification (GTDB taxonomy): domain Bacteria; phylum Gemmatimonadota; class Gemmatimonadetes; order Longimicrobiales; family RSA9; genus JBOHRE01. Next base: position 66,288 of record JBOHRE010000001.1, read on the forward strand.
CGAGCGGCCCGTCAGCCGCTGCCGTCCATTGAGGAAGCCTAGCTCCAGCAGGAACGCGAAACCAGCGACCGCTCCACCGAGCCGCTCGATCAGGCGCGCCGCGGCCTCCGCGGTGCCACCGGTGGCGAGTACATCATCGACGATCAGGACGCGATGCGACGATGCGATCGCGTCCACGTGCGCTTCGAGAAAGTCCTCCCCGTACTCCAGCGCATAGGCCTCGCGCATCGCTGTGAACGGCAGCTTACCGGGCTTGCGGATGGGAACGAAACCGAGCCCGAGTCGAAGCGCCACCGGCGCGCCGATGATGAAGCCGCGCGACTCGATGCCCACCACAATGTCGGGAGTGACGTCTGCCGCTGTGTCGGCCAGTGCATCGATGGCTGCGGCGAAGAGCATCGAATCCGCGAGCACGGGCGTGATGTCCTTGAAGAGGACGCCCGGCCGTGGGAAGTCCGGCACGTCGCGCACCGCCGCTCGCAGGCGATCGGCCACGGGCGCACCGGGCACCGACGTCGCTTCGGGGTCAGGCACCCGAGTGCATGCGGCCGGCAAGGTATCCCGCCACAACGCCGGCGAGGATTGCCTCCAGGCGGTCGCTGCTCACCACCCGCTCGGCGAGCCCGTCCGCCCCCTGCTCGCGTACGACCCGTGCGAGCTCCTCGAGCTGTTTGGCCGCACGCTGCGCATCCGCGGCGGCCTCCTTGCCAGCCGCCGCCGCGCGACCCGCGTCGCCAGCCGCCGAGCCCCGAGCCTCGTCCGGAATGAAAAAGGCATCTTCGGGAAAGGTCGCGGCTTCGGCCTCGACCGCCTTCCCTCCGGCGGGTTCTGACGGCAGCTGAACGATGTCGTCGAGAAGCAGTTCTTCGACCTGCGTCGCCCCGCCCGCGGCGTCCCACGGAAAGTCGCCGTCCTCGCCAGGCGTGGGCCCACCAGCCTGCCCGCTGCCAGGACCTGAGCCGGACGTGCCGCCGGGTGTCGACTGATGTGCCCCGCTACTGCCTTTTTGAACCGACCGCCCGCTGCCGGGGAAGAACGGTGGCGCGATCGGTTCCCGCGGCTCACCCGCCATACGATGCTCCTTCGCCAGTGACGACTCGGGGATCATCAGTGTCCGGAAAATAGGCCGCCCGCACCGCCTGCGGAAGGGCGACCACTCAGAGGAACAACTTGATCGCGGCGAAGCCGAGGACGATCAGGATCAGAAACGTCCAGGCGAGCCGATCGAAGTAGCGGTCGATGAACGCCTGGATACCGGCTCCAAAGAAGCGGATCAATGCGCCCACGAGGAAGAATCGGGCACTGCGACTGGTGATACTGGCCACCAGGAAGACTAGGAACGGGACTTGGAACACGCCGGCGGAGAGCGTGAACACCTTGTAGGGCAGAGGCGTGAAGCCTGCGAGGAAGACGGCCAGGAACTCGTAGCGCTCGTAGAGCTGCTGCACGTGCTCGAAGCTTGCCGGTGTCACACCGGGCACGTAGGCGAAGAAGAAGGTGTCGACTGCGGACCAGAAGCCCCAGCCGATGAGGTAGCCCACGGCGCCGCCGATCACCGACCCGGCACTGCAGATCAACGCGAATCGGAACGCCTTGAGTGGGTTACCGATCGCCAGCGCGATCAGCAGCGGGTCCGGCGGAATCGGGAAGAATGACGACTCGGCAAAGGCGAGCAGGAAGAGCGCAAGCGCTCCGTACGGCGTGTAAGCCCAGGAGAGCACCCAGTCGTAAAGCCGCCGTAGGACGCCGGGCCGCGCGTGCTGTTGCGGTTCGGATGACTCCACGAGATTCACTCACTCCATCCATAGCGTCCGAGTAGCGGCACGAATGTGCAGCGGGTCACCACCTCATGCACATAGTCGTCGGCCGTGCGACGGATCAGCGTCAACTCCTGTTCCTGCCGCGAGCCCAGCGGGATCAGCAGGCGGCCGCCCGGGGCGAGCTGATGCAGCAGCGCCGGCGGCACGTTCGGTGCCCCGGCCGCGACCAGAATCGCGTCGTAGGGCGCATACCGCGACCAGCCGATGGTGCCATCGCCGACGAGCAACGCCGCGTTCGCGATCCGCAGGACGTCCAGCGCCGACCGCGCGGCGCTGGAAAGCGCGCGGATCCGCTCAACGGAATACACCTGATGCGCGGCCGTCGCGAGCAAAGCCGTCTGGTACCCTGTGCCGGTGCCGATCTCGAGCACGCGGTCGGTTGGCCGCAGCTCGAGGTGCTTCAGATACAGCGCCTGCAGCGATGGCTGGGAGGCCGTCTGCCCCAGGCCGATCGGCAGGGCCGCGTCTTCATAGGCACGATGATGCACGGCCGCCGGCAGGAAAACATGACGAGGAACCTGATCGAACAGATTGAGGATCGCGAGATCGTCGATCCCCTTGTCTCGGATCGTCTCGATCAATTGCCGGCGCTGAGCCTCGAAATACCGATCCCTCACCACCCGAGTTCCCAGCCCTGTAGGTCGCGGATCAACCCGTAGTTCGTCAGGTCCAGGTGCAGAGGTGTGACCGAGACGTAGCCCTCCTCGATCGCGCGAAAGTCCGAGCTCTCAGCGCCCCACCAGCGGCTTTCGCCGCCGCCGATCCAGAAATACTCGCGGCCGCTCGGGTCCATCGCGCGCGTGAGGGAGTCGATGTACGCGCGCCGACCCAGCGTCGTGACCCTTACGCCCTGCGACTGCGTCGGCGGCAGCGGCGGTAGGTTGATATTGATCAGTGTATCCGGCGGGAAGTCGGCTCTGCCGATGATCTGCCGCAGCAGCTCAAGCAGCCGCGACTCCCACGCCTCCAGGTGTTCGGCTTCGCGGCCCGCGTATGACAACGCAATCGCCGGGATGCCCAGTATGGTCGCCTCCATAGCCGCTGCGACCGTGCCTGAATACAGCACGTCGTCGCCAAGGTTCGGTCCGTGGTTGACGCCGGACAGCACAATGTCTGGCTTCTCCTCCAGAATTTCGCCCATGGCAAGCACGACACAGTCGGTCGGTGTGCCGTCGACAATGTGAACGTTCGGTTCATCGTTCCGTACGCGAAGCGGATAATGCAAGGTCAGCGAATGACTGGTCGCGCTCTGCTCCCTGTCTGGCGCAACCACGCGTACTTCGCCGAGCTGCTCGGCTGCGCGTGCAAGAACACGGATGCCGCGTGCCAGGTAGCCATCGTCATTCGTGATCAGGATCTTCATTCAGCGTCGGCTGTCGGCGGCCTCAACAGGTCCGCGAGCGCCTGCAACTCTTCATGCAACGATGCGATTACAGTGGGCGCGAGCGCCGCCTCACCCGCGCTGCGCAGCTCGCCGCCTCGCCGCAGGTGCTCGAGCTTCTGTCGTGCACCCTCGATCGTGTACTTCTCTGTGTACAACAGGTGCTTGACCAGCAGGATCAGCTTGATTTCCTTGCGCTGGAACACGCGGTTGCCGGAGCGATTCTTCGACGGGTTGAGCACTGGAAACTGCGTCTCCCAGTAGCGCAACACGTGTGGCTTCAGACCCGTCAGCTCGCAGACTTCGCCCATCGAGTAATACTCACGCTCCGCGATCGGACGCTCCGCTCCGCTGGTGGATTCGACGGTCTCGCTCATAGCAGCTCGGATTTCGGGTCTCGAAGCATCAGATTCTCCACGGCCTCACGCGGCTCGCGGCCCTCGAACAATACTGCATGGACCTCAGCGACGATCGGCATCTCGATTCCGTTGTCGCGTGCCAGCGCATAGGTCGCGCGCGTGGTCTCGACGCCCTCGGCGACCTCCGACATCCCGCCCAGGATCTCACCGATGGCACGGCCACGGCCGAGCTCGACACCGACACGCCGATTCCGGCTCAGCTCGCCGGTGCAGGTCAGGATCAGATCGCCCATGCCGGCCAGGCCGGCGAATGTCCGTGCATCCGCGCCGAGCGCCACACCGAGCCGCGCCATCTCCGCCAGTCCGCGCGTGATGAGCGCCGCCAGGGCGTTGTGTCCGAGTTCCAGACCGATGGTCATGCCCGCGGCCAGGGCCATGACGTTCTTGAGTGCGCCGCCGAGCTCGACCCCGAGTACGTCCGGATTCGTGTAGACCCGAAACCGGTCACTCTGGAAGAGGTGCTGCGTGACCACGGCCGCCTCGGGCGAACGACTGGCGACGACGACTGCGGTTGGACGGCCCCGCGCAACCTCGAGCGCAAAGCTGGGACCCGACAGAAACGTCGCCCGCTCGGCTGCGCCGGCTGGCAGCACGTCCGCGAGGACGGCATCCATCGTCTTGCCGGTCCGCGTCTCGATCCCTTTCGACGCGCTGACCACGATCGTGTCCGCGCGGAGGTGAGCGGCCGCGCTTCCCATCACCCGGCGCACGTGCTGCGAGGGGCTGACCGAGACTGCGACGGCGGTCCCCTCCAGCGCCTCGTCGAGACGCGTGGTCGCGACCAGAGTCTCCGTGAGGCGAACGCCGCCCAGGTATTTCCGATTCTCGTGCGCGCCGTTCACGCTCGCGGCGACCTCCTCCTCGTAGCACCAGAGCCGAACGGTCGACCCGTTGTGGGCCAGCAGGTTGGCCAGCGCCGTACCCCAGGCGCCGGCCCCGATCACAGCCACGCGTTCGCTCATGTAACGCGTCGCCTCAGTGTGCCGAGGCGCTGCTCCTCACCTCGCAGCAGTCGCGCGAGGTTCGCGCGATGCGCCCAGATCACGAAAACGGCCAACCCCGCTGCCAGCCAGAAGACCGGCGTCGGGCCCTGCTCGAGGAGTGCGATCAGGGGGATGACCGCAGCCGCGACGATCGATCCCAGCGAGACGAGACGCGTGGCCACGACAATGACGGTCCAGAGCACGAGCGCGGTACAAACGGCGATCGGCGTCAGCGCCAGCAGCGCACCGGCGCTCGTCGCCACGCCCTTGCCACCGCGGAACCCCACATACACGGAGAACACGTGACCGATCACGGCCGCCGCCGCATAGCCGAGTGCCCAGAGCGCTTCCCCGGTGCCATCCCAACGCGGAAAGAAGTAGACCGGAAACCAGCCCTTTGCCAGATCGAAGACCAGCACGGGAACGGCAATACGCCAGCCTAGCACGCGAAAGGTGTTCGTCGCTCCGAGATTGCCACTTCCCTGTCGCCGGAGGTCGAGCCCACGCGTGAGCCGGCCCGCTATGTAGCTGCTCGGCACCGCGCCGACCAGATAGCTGGCCAAGAGCAGCGCAAGTGGCCTCACTCCTCCTCCTTGCGGCCACGGAACCGCAGTCGCAGCGGCGTACCCTGCAGCGGCCACCGCTCCCGCAGGCCGTTGTGCAGGTAGCGCGAGTAGCTTTCGGTGATCCCCTTCGGCCAGTTCGTGAAGAGAATGACAGTCGGTGGCGCTTCACCGGCCTGCGTGGCGTAGTACAGTTTGACCGGCCGGCCCTGAAAATGTGGCGGCGGTTGGCGCTCCGCCAGCAGCCGCACCGCCTCCGTCAGCTCATGCGTACCGATGCGCGTGTGGCGTGTGGCGTCGACCGCGAGCACCGTCTCGAGCACCTGATGCACGCGCTGGCCGCTCAGCGCCGACGCGAACAGGATCGGCGCCCACCGCAGAAAAGGCACGCGCTCCTGGAGCTGCTCTGTGAACCTGGCCGACGTCATGGTCTCCTTCTCTACCAGGTCCCACTTGTTCGCGACAATGATCAGTCCGCGACCGGCCTCCCACACCTGCGCAGCGATCCTGAGGTCTTGGACGTGGGGCCCCTCGTTCACATCGATCAGTAGCAGGCAGACGTCAGCGCGTTCGAGCGATCGACGCGTTCGTAGCGAGCTGTAGTACTCGAGCCCCGGCTCGATCCTCGACTGGCGACGGAGTCCCGCCGTATCGATGAAGATCAGCTCCCGTCCGTGATATCGTAACGGCGTATCAATCGCATCGCGCGTCGTGCCCGCCACGGCACTCACGACCAGGCGCTCCTCGCTCAGCAACCGGTTGATGAAGCTCGATTTGCCGACGTTCGGCCGGCCGATTACAGCGATGCGGATCACGCCCGGCGCCGAATCGACCGGCGGCACCACCGGCAACCGGGCCACGACCGCATCGAGCAGATCGCCGGAGCCCTTTCCCGATATCGCGCTGACCGGCAACGGCTCACCGAGCCCGAGCTCCCAGAACTCATGGTAGCCCGGATCATACGGCAGGCGGTCCACCTTGTTCACGACGACCAACACGGGGCGCTCGGTCTTGCGCAGAAGCTCGGCGATGCGGTGGTCGACTGGATGGGGCCCGGTGCGTCCATCGACCAGCAGCACGATCACCTCGGCCTCAGCAATGGCGGCCAGCACCTGACGGCGCACGGCCGGAGTCACGGCCTCCTCGGTCTCCGGCTCCAGGCCGCCCGTGTCGATCACGTAGAAGGCGCGCCCCGCCCATTCCGTAAGCGCGATGTTACGATCCCGAGTCACGCCCGGTTCGTCTTCGACGATGGCGCGTTGCTCGCCCAGGATCCGATTGAATAGAGTCGACTTGCCTACATTCGGGCGACCGACGATCGCGACCGCCGGCGGCGCTTGGCTCACAAGGCGTCGACCGCCGAGGCCAGCTCGTGCCCAGCCACCACCTGTAGCGGCGCGACCATCTCGCGGACGGTGTCCAACGCAACATCGTCGATGAAGCGTCCTTCATCGTTCAGTGCCTCGGCCGGCAGCAACGCCCCGTTCAATTGTCCCGCGCCAGCCAGCGCGTGCAGGACATCCCGACCCGGCAGCAGGGCCGCCGTCGTAACGCTCTCGCCGAACATGCCGTTCACTACGGGCAGCAGCACGAACGCCGCGCCAGTCACGCGCTCCAGGCGAGGCAGTAGGGGCTCCAGCAGCGCGGCCATCCGCGTGCCGGTCACCACCGCAATGCGCTCGCCATCCCGACGGCGCACCGTGTCCACCCTGGTTTCGAAGCCGTCCAGGAACTGGCGGACCGCACCGACACCGTTCTCGGTCAGCGGCCAATCATCGTAGTAGCGACCATCCGGCACGGCCATCCCCGCGCTCAGGAACAGCTCATCGGCCGCGTACGCCCACCCCCGTCCTCGTTCTCTCAGGGCGCGCCTCCGGGCCCGTACGAGCTGGCCTACCGCAGCCCCGGCCTCCGCCGCGGTCAGCAGCCGCACCGGCCGATTCAGGTTGTAGCGTGTCAGGCCGACTGGCACGACCGACAGCGACAGCACGCCGGGTCCCAGGTCCCACAGCTCTTCGATCGTGCGCTGGAGGTGTGATCCGTCGTTCCAGCCCGGACAGAGCACCACCTGCGTATGCACCTCGATGCTGGCATCGATCAGCTCCCGCAGCCGCGCAACGATATCGCCGCCGCGCGCTACGCCCAGCATCCGCTCACGAACCGCCGGCTCCGTGGCATGCACGCTCACGTACAGTGGCGAGAGCCGCTGCTCCTTCAGCCTGGCAAAGCCGCGTGGTCCGAGATTCGTCAGCGTCACATAGCTGCCGTAGGTGAACGACAGCCGGAAATCGTCGTCTTTCAGGAACAGTCTCGCACGTGCCCCCGCAGGATTGCCGTCAATGAAGCAGAACACGCACTTGTTCGAGCACTGTCGCACCGTGTCCGGCGTTGGGACGATACCCAGCGCCTCGCCCGCTTCCTTCTCGATCTCGAAGACCGTGACCTCGCCTTCGCGATCCCTCACCTCCAGCTCGAGCTCTCCCTCGACCTCCAGGAAACGAAGGTCAATGCTGTCCCGGATCCGCTCCCCATTGATGCGGATCACGCGACTGCCGATTTCGAGCACCAGCTCGCTGGCAATCGTTCCGGGAATGACTTCGGCGATACGAACCATGAAATACCCACGCTTCGGGGCGGTCTCGCGACCGCCCCGCGTTATCCACGTTAACCCTTTAGTTTACTTGATTTGCAGCGTTTCCTCAACAAGCCTACGGCTCGTCGCCACGCCTCTCGGCGCTCGCCTGATCGGCGTCCTCGAAACGCAACGCGCCGTCGGCGCCCTCGTGTTCGACAATGATCTCGCGTGCCGTCGCGTATTCCCAGGCCGGGACCAGCACCCGGACCGGACTCAAGTCACCCAGTTGCACGGCGAACGCGTGGTCATGTTGTGAGAAGACACGAGCGTCGATGCCTTCCGCGACGAGATTGTCACGCAGCAGCTGGGCCTCGATCTCGCTCGCCGTGGTGTAGACCTGCGCCCATCCCTGGATCATGGGAATGCTGGCATGCGCCTCACAGAGCGCGGCCCGTGAACTCGACTGATCGCACGCCTCGCAGAGTGGCGTCTCGCAGATGACGCATTGCACGACTGCGTCCCGGTCGGCGTGGTTCACGCACGGTCGCTGTGCGTACAGCGCGCCGCACGCGGCACAGGCCGAGGCGTGGATTTCGACCTGTTCGCCGCACCGTTCGCATTTGCGCATGGCTCAGCCCCGGCCCGAGTGTGCAGTTGCGCGAGTGCAAGAAATATGCGCCGCCACGACGACCGGCCGGGTCTTGCCGCGATCGGCAGATTGCACCAGCGCCACAGCGCGGCAGAGGGCACCCTGTTTCGGAGTGCCCTCTGCCGCCCGCGTGCGCGCTCGGGGTTGCGCCGGTTTGTCCGCCGCAGCTGGTCAGTCGGTCAATAGCTCGAAGGTCCAGCCGACGGCCTCACCCGTCGTGGACACGATAACTTCGAACGGCGCCGCTGTGTTCGGCTCGCCAAGCTGTACGGAAAACTCCTGCGAGCCGACCTGCTGGCCGCCGGGGTCGAGCAGCTCGATGCGGAAGCGGACCGCTTCGCCAGCCGACATGGTCCGGTTCACGACATCGCCCTGGAACGACATCTGCCCCTCTCCCAGAGACGCACGCACGTTGGTGATCTGTACTGGCAGTGCCTGTCCCTCCTCGAGCACCGCCAGCGCGCGGCGGCTCCACTGGTCTTCCTCGCCCGGCGCGCTCGCGAAGCGTGACATGCCGCGGTACGCGCGGCCGAGCAGCGCCAGCGTGTTCTGGTTGTAGGCGTCGATCTCGCGGAAGCGTTCGGCGATCTCGACATAGCGCGGGTAGAGCTCACCGAGGCGCTCCCGGATCGTTTGCTGCTCGGCTTCGGCAGCGGTATCGAGCTCCTCCTCCAGATCCGCGGTCATCACGTAGTACGTCTGCGTCAGCAGATTCAGTGCATCGTACGAGTACGGGTTCATCTCGACGACGGCTCCGAAGACGTCGAGCGCCTCATCGTATCGTTCGGCGCGGAAATGCTCGATGCCGGCGTTGATGCGGAGCCGCGGAATATTCGCCCGCGCCATGGTTGCGTAACGGTCCCAGTCCGCCGTGATCTCCTCGGAGAACTCCTGCCGGATCGGACCTTCTACGATCTCCAAAACCTGTTCATAGGCCGCGACAGCCCGGTCGGGCTGATCGCGGTTGACATAGAGAGATGCCAGGTTCATGAGCGCTTCGGGGCGCTCGGTGTAGATCCGCTGTGCGGCCTCGAAGTGCGCGATCGCCTCCTCCTCGCGATCGGCCTCCATGGCCTCGGTCCCGCGCCGGAACTGTTCGACCCACGCCGATTCGCGCTCTGCACGGATCTGCACCTCGTACGCTGGATAGATTTCCTGCGCACGGTCGAAGGCCTCGTCGGCGGCATCGCTTTCCCCCGCCAGCGCCTGCGTCTGGCCCAGCAGCAGCCACAGCTTCGGATTCATGCTGTCCTGCTGCAGGCCCTCTTCGACCACGGCCACAGCCTGGCGAGCCAACTCCTCTGTCCGCGTCGGATCGCCGGCGTTCTGTGCCTGGATCAGCAGCAGCGACGCGCGCCTCGTATAATCGTCGTCCGACGGTCGGGCCTGCGGAGGCGGATACTGCGACTCATCCACACCTGCCGATGGCGCCTGCGTCGCTTCCGCCGGAGCCTCCGCCGCCGACGCACAACCTGCGAGCGCTAGGCCCACGACTGCCGACATGAGCCAACGAGAATCGTTCATCCCGATTTCCTCCCCTTTGAAGCGTTTCGCCGGGGCAGGTGGTCACACCCACCCGACCGTCGTGCATCAGCGCAGCTCCTCGACGGACCGCCTGACGTCGAGGGCCGCGCGGCCGGTTTCCCGCGCCACCCGTGCCACATCCTCGTATTCGGCCTTCCAGCGCTCCCCGCCGCCGGGCAGGCGGACGCGCTTTCTCCGCACCAGTCGGCCGTCCAACTCCACGTGTTCCTCGGTGCGCGGCAGCGACGGCCGCCAGACCGCCCAGTAGCGCGCTCCCAGCGTCGTGGTGTTTCGGTACAGCGCCTCCAGAACCGGTTCCAGTGCCGAAGCGCGCACCAGCGCCTCGAGCCGGATGCCCGGCCGACCCTTCTTCATGTTGACCGGCCCGAATACCGCATCCAGCGCGCCCGCCTGCAACAGCGAGTCCTGCGCACCAGGCACGTATTCCGGACTGAGATCGTCCAGATCGGCCTGGACCACGTACACCGTCTCCCCCGATCCGTCGGCGAGCTCACCGGCGATCAACCGTAGGCAGTTCGGTCGGTCGACAGGATCGCGGGCACCCGCACCATACCCGCTGCCGACCGCCAGGAACTCCTGCGGCGGTCGTGGCTGCTCCACCAGCGCCGCCAGAATCGCGGCCCCGGTCGGCGTCGTACACTCGCCGCCCAACGCGGCGTCGGCCACCGGCAACCCGTGCAGCAGCTTGAGTGTGGCTGGTGCAGGGACGGGGAACCGACCGTGCGCGATGTCGATCCAGCCCGAGCCGAGCGCCACGGGTCGCGTGCCGAAACACTCGAAGCCCAGCTGCTCGATGCCGGCACAGGCACAGAGCACGTCCAGGATCGTGTCGAGCGCGCCCACCTCGTGGAAATGAACCTTCTCGACGTCGATTCCGTGGATCTCCGCCTCGGCTTCTGCCAGCCGTTGGAAGACATTCCCTGCTCGCTCGCGAGTCAGCTTCGAAACGGCTGCACGGTCGATGATCTCGAGGATCTGACCCAGGTGCCGGTGCACCCGCTCCTCCGGCAGCTCGAACCATACGCGGCCGCAATCGATGCCGCGACGCGTCTCCCGGCCGGTTACGATACCGACGTCGTCGATCCCGATCGTCGTCACGAAATCGCGGAACCAGTCACGCGAAAGCCCCAGATCGAACAGCGCGCCCAGAACCATGTCCCCGCTAATGCCGGCGAAGGGATCGAAGACGAGGACGCGCACCACAACTCTCCTGTTGCGTACTGGAGCCTGGCCGAAACAGGCAGAATCTAGACGCGGCCGAATGCGCGGTCAAACGCAGGATTCAACTGCGCGGCGCATCCGACTCGAGGTGCTCGTTGATGTCGGCGAAGGTGGACAGCCGCGAGCGCACGGCGTCGACCGCTGCGTCGAGCTCGCCGCCGTCGTTCGGTCCGAGCCCGGGCTGAATCCATGGCTTCAGCGTCTCCACCAGCGCTGGCAGCTCCATTCGGCCGATATGCTCGGCCGAGAGCCGCTGCAATGTCGCCGGGTCGAAGCGTGCGCTACGCGTTCGCAGGTGATCGATCGAGAGCCGCTCCAGCAATCGACCCCGGCTGAGAACGTCCTCGCCCTCCGGACTCGAGCAGGCGAGTAGAGCCAGATAGTTGAGCACGGCTTCCGGGTGGTAGCCGGCACGGCGACAGTCGCGAACAGTCGGGCCCCCGCGAGTCTCGCTCAGGGTCTCGCCGCGCTGATCGAGTACATCAGGCACATGAATGTAGGTCGGCGCACCGTGACCGAGCGTGGCGAACAACAGGGCCTGCTGCGGCGTGGCCTCGCGGTGCCCGGCATTCCGGATCACGTGCGTGATCTCCATTAGCGCATCGTCGACCACGTCCGCAAAAGCGCGCGTGGCTTGGCCATCATGTCCGAGCAGCATGAAATCCTCGACGTCATGCTCAGCCACGTCGGTTCGGCCATGTGTTGCATCATCGAACCGCGCCGCCGCACTGCTCAGAGCGACCTTGCTGTCAAAGCGTATCGCGAACCGCTGGCCGGACGCCGCACGCTGCAGCGCACCGGCATCGCCGAGTCCGCGGCAGTTGCCAGCCGAGCACCGGTCGGCGGCTCGCTCGGCGCCGGGCGAGCGCCCGGCCTGCTGACTCGTTGGCGCGCAGAAACAGCGGTAGGCGACACCCGCCGCCAGCAGCCACGCGGCGTGCTCCCGGTACAGGTGCCCACGCTCGCTCTTCAGGTACGGAGCGTTCGGCCCCGCCCAGTCGTCGCTCCGCGCGCTCGGCCCCTCATCCCAGTCCACGCCCAGCCAGCGCAGGTCGGCAAGTGCCTCGATATCCTCACCACCGACCGGCGTCGCCGCATCATCGACACGGATTATGAAGACGCCGTGGTTCTGGCGGGCGAACAGCCAATTGAGCACTGCGGTGTGGGCATTGCCGAAATGCAGACCACCGGCGGCCTCGGCTGCGAAGCGGGTGCGAACCATGCGCCTTTCGCCTCAGGAATCGAGGGCTTCGAGCACGGCCCGCGCGAGACGCTGGGAGAATCCCGGCAATGCGGCGAGCTCCTCGAGCCGTGCGGCACGGACCGCCCGAACGCTGCCGAAGCGTTCCAGCAGGAGTCGCTGTCGGGCCGCTCCGATCCCGGGAACGCGAGAGAGCTCGCTGGTCAGCGTACGGCGGGATCGAAGCTTTCGGTTGTAGCCATGTGCAAAGCGGTGGGCCTCATCACGCATCCGCTGCAGCAAGCGTAGCGCTGGCGATGTACGCGGAAGACGAATTGGTTCGGCAATGTCCGGAACGTAGATCGCCTCCTCGCGCTTCGCCAGAGCACACACCGCGACATCGCTGGCGCCCGCCGCTCGCGCTGCAACAACCGCTGCGCCGAGCTGTCCACGACCGCCATCGATCACGATCAGGTCCGGCATGCGCTCGCCCTCCTCGCTCCGCCGCCGCAGATAGCGGTCGACGACCTCGGCCATTGAGCGGAAATCATCATTGCCCCACTCGCCACGGATGCGAAACCGGCGATAGCCTGACTTGGTTGGCTCCGCATTCACGAAGGCTACGGCACTGCCGACCACCTCCGTTCCCTGGATATGCGAGATGTCGAAGCATACGGTCAACCGCGGGACGACGCGCAGGTCGAGCGCGTCCTGTAGCTCGTACAGAACATCCTCTGCACGGCCGGGCGTCTGTTCGGCAATGAGCGCGCGCTCCTCGAGCAGATGTCTCGCGTTCTGGCTGGCAAGCTCGATCAGCCGCCGTTTGTCGCCGCGCCGCGGCACGGTGCTGCGCACCCGCCGGCCGGCACGCTGCTCCAGGACTGTCGTCAGATCCGGGCGATCCCCGAACTCCGTCGGAAACAGCACTTCCCGCGGCACATCGCGCGTCCCGTGCTCACCTTGCCCGAGGTAAAGCGCTGTGGCGCCGGCGGCGAGGATCGCCGCGTCGTCCTCATCATCCAGCTCACGCAACCACTGCGCCTCGCGGCCCAGCAGCTTGCCATCCCGGATCCGCAGCTGGACCACGATGCCATCGGCCCCATCGCGCGCCAGGCCAAACACGTCCTGATTGCCGCCACGCAGGTCGCTGGTGCGCTGGCGTCGCTCCAAGACGTCCAGACCGGTCAAGACATCCCGCAGCGTGGCCGCGCGCTCGAAGTTGAGCGTCCCGACCGCCGTCGCCAGCTCCTCTTCGACACGCCGGCGGACGCCGTCTATCCTGCCCCCCAGCACTTCGATCACATCATCGATCATCCGGCGGTACTCCGCCTGTGACTGGAGCCCGACGCAAGGCGCGTGGCAGCGCCCGATATGGTAGTCGAGACAGGGTCGCGCCGGGGCTTCGGTCGGCAGATGATAGCGGCAGCTTCGCACCGTGAAGAGGCGCTTGATCAACTCCAGTGCATGGCGCATCAGTCCGACATCGGTATACGGCCCGAAGTAGCGCGCGCCGTCGTTCTCGAGGCGGCGGGTCACGTATACCCGGGGGAACGGCTCCTGGACCGTCACCGTGATGTAGGGGTAGCGCTTGTCATCGCGTAACTGGATGTTGAACGGCGGACGGTGCGCCTTGATCAGGTTCGCCTCCAGCAGCAGCGCTTCCGCGTCCGACCCGACCACGATGCTCTCGATATCGCGCACACGACGCAGCATCTCATCGTTCTTGAGCGACGTGCCGAGCTGCGCGAAGTGGCTGCGAACCCGGCTGCGAAGAGAGCGTGCCTTGCCGATGTACAGGATCTGGCCAGCGGCGTCGCGGAACAGGTAGACGCCGGGCCGGTTCGGCAGGCTGCGTAACGTTCTGTCGAGATTCGTGCTGGCCACGGGCAGGGCTATACCGCGAATTCTATGAGCTGCTGGCATGTTTCGATGACCCGCGATAGTACCCCGTTCCGGCGCGCCGTTCCGCGGAGTCAGCGGCGCCGCAGCAAGCGGCCCAGCACCGAGCGTGCCTCGTCGAGCTGCAGGATCGCTCCCAGCACGAAGTAGACGATGCCGAATACGCCGGCCGCCAGCACGCCTTCGAGCAGCTTCTTCGGCAGGGTGGGCAGGACGGCCAGGCTCAGCAGCGCGCAGAGACCGGCCACCGAGGCGGCGAGCAGCATCCGCAGCAGCGGGCCCAGTGGCGGGTTGACCGCACCGATGCGCGGCTTCAGGCGCCGTCGCAGCAGGTACCACTCCAGCCAGGCGGCCAGGCCAGCGCCGAGGCTCAGACCGGCCGGCCCGAGCATCTGGGTTCCGAGTACCGGCGGCGTGAACCAGCCGAAGCCGTACGGCCCGAAGCTGACCGGACCCAGATCGGCCCTACCCAGTTGGACCATGAGCGCAGCGCCCAGCAGCGCTGACGTCAGGACCCGTAGCATCGCGAACAGCGCCGGCGTGCGCGTGTCGTGTAGAGCGAAATAGGCGGATGAGAACAGGCGCGTACCGGTCGATGCCATGAGGCCGACCGTATAGCCGAACAGCACCCAGTAGACGACCATCACGTCGGCCGGGCTGAAGCTACCGCGCTGGTACAGTGCCGCGATGAGCACGTCGCCGATCGTGAAGAACGCGATCGCCGAGGGGACGACATAGAACGCGATCCGAGCCAGGCCGGCGTTCACGCGCTGTCGCAGCACGTCGGCCGCGCTGGCCCGTTCACGCGCCAGTTCCGGCAGCTCGGCAGCGGCCACGGCCATCCCGAACAGGCTGACCGGCAGCATGTACAGCGTCTGGGCATAGCCCAGCGAAGCGATGGCCCCGATCGAAAGGAGTGAGCCCAGGACGATGTCGACATACCCGCTGAGCTGAACCACTCCGCGCCCCACCACCGCCGGGCCGGCGTTGCGCACGGCCACGCGCACACCTTCGCGACGCAGGTCCCAGCGGATCTTCAGCGAGCGCTCCAGGCGTACCACGGCCGGCAACTGCACCATGAACTGGAGCGCGCCGCCGACCAGGGCACCCCAGGCGAGCGCAATGGCCAGGCCGGGCTGCTGCAATCTGCCGCCCAGCGCCAGCATCGCCGCGATCATCGCCGCGTTCCACAGGACCGGAGCCACGTAGGGCAGGAAGAAGTGCCGATGACTGTTCAGCACGCCCAGCGACCAGGCCGACAGCACCAGAATCCCGGTCATCGGGAAGATGATTCGTGTCAGCGTTACGGTGAGCTCGTACTGAAGTCCCTCGAAGCCCGGCGCGAAGACGGTGACGAGCACGGGCGCGAGCATCATTCCGATCAATGCCAGTGCACCGGCCAGAGCGAACAGCAGCGCGAAGATGGCGCCGGCCACGCGCCCCGCCTCCTCCTCGCGGCCGTCCCGCAGCAGTTCCGAGTATACGGGGATGAACGACGCGCTCAACACACCTTCGCCGAGCAGGTTCTGCAGCACGTTGGGCATGCGCAACGCCGTGCGAAACGCGTCGGCGGAGGCGGAGGTACCGAAGTAGCGCGCGAAAACGACCTCGCGCACCAGCCCCGCAATGCGGCTGAGCAGGATGCCGCTCGCGACCAGGCGGGCCGAGCGCGTCGACGCGCTGGACGCGGCGGCTGCAGGACTAAGGTTCGGGCTCACCCGGCGGAAGCGTTCCGCCGGTCGGCGCGCGGCTTTCGAGCAGCTGCTGGATGAAGCGAGTCTCCTCGTCGAGACGGCGAACTTCCTGAAGCAGCCGATCGACCTCGCCTTCCAGCGCCAGCATGCGATCGGCCAGCGCAGGATCCGGCTTGGTGCCACGCTCCAGCCTCGCCGCCAGAGCTCGTCCCAGCTGCGAGTCCAGGATCACCGCCAACAACGGGATCATCAACGCGAGGATGATGACGAAACCGATCATCGTCCATGAAATTAGCCGCGCGTCGAGGACACGGGCAAGCCGCCGATCGGTCCGCGGGCGATGTCGCCCCCGATGTTTACCCGGCTCTCGAACGCACTGCGCACGGCCGCGATGAAACGCGGACCGTAGCGCGCCAGATACTGCGCGGGATTCAGCACGCGCTCCTGCGGCCGGTCGGCCGGATACAGGTTCATGCGCGCCTTCTCGACCTGCTGCAGCGCCACGGCGTTCCGGTGCTTGAGCTGCCTGAGGATCTTGACCTCCGCACGCTCCACCTCGCGGAGCGAGGCGTTGCGCGCCGCCGCAATGGGCCCGGCCAGCGTCGGATCGATCGGCGTCGCCGCGCTCTCGAGGTCCGCGTAGCCGCGCTCGATCGTACGGCGTAACGCCGCCAAGGCCGCGGCGGCTTCGGCCGGCAGCTGCTCGCGGGCCACACGCGATGCCAACTCGTGCGCGGGCGCCGCGAAGTCGTCCAGATCGAGGTCGAACTTGTCCAGCACCTTGCCGATCTTGCCCTCCAGCAGCGTTGCTCCCAGCCGCGGAAAGACGACCGGCATGTCGATACCATGGAACGCAAACAATCCGCCAAGCTGCGCCCAGTAGGCCACCTCGGCGGGTCCGCCGACGTAACAGATCGTTGGCAGCGTCGCCGCCTCGACCACTGGTCGCAGCGCGACGTTCGGCGAGAAGCGCTCCGGGTTCGCACCGATTTCGGCGATCAGCTCGGACTCCTCCCAGCTGCGCCCGGCGCCGCCCGCGTGAAAGCGCCCTGCGCTGTGCGCGATCCGCTGGCGGCCGGTCGCGCCATGATAGAACAGGTTCGTCGCGCCCGGCAGCACCGCCAGGCGAGGCTCGAAGCCGGCGCGTTCCAATTGATCCGTGCGTTCGACCAATGCCTGTTCCGTTCGGCTCGTGGCAGCGGCCTCGCTGGCAAGCAGTCCAGCCGAGGCCTTCTTGAGCGCGGGATCGGCTGCATCCACCAGAGCCAGTCCCGTGTCGGCAAACCAATCAGCCACCAACGAGCCGAACGCCGCACCGAATCCCACACCGGGCCGATAAGCGGCCCGAAGCCGCCGCAGGAGAGGGCCCTTAAACTCCGTCTCCGGAATAACTTGGGCGAAGTCGTCCAACGCCGTTTCGATGGCTCCGTCGAGTATACGCAGACTGAGTGGCGGCGCCTGGGCATCGCGTTCGGGCGGCAGCGCGATGCGACATAGCTGGTTGTCCGGCGTGAGCAGATGGGTGTGATTGGCTTCCGCCCAGTCGTGATCGTCCGACCCGATCCAGAACACTGGCGCCGTCGGCACATCCAACTCCGCCTGCAGACGGTCGGCCAGAGCGATGGTGGTGGCGATCTTGTAGACGTTGTAGAGCGGGCCTCCGAAGAGCGCCGGCTGCTGACCGGTCGTGACCAGCACGCCTTCGGCGAGTGCGCTGGCGACGCGCTGCCGGCCCGCCTCACCGGCTGGCCGCACGTAGTCGCGCAGCTTGCTTCGCGCCCCGATGTCGAACCGCGATCGCACGGCGGTCGCCTGCCTGCGATAGCCTTCGATGCGCCAGGGGTCGGCTGCGAAGAACGCAGCCAACGAATCCCAGCTATGGAGGTACGTGCGGAGCAGCGGCGGGCCCTCGGGCCAGCGGATCACGAACTCGATGCCGTCGATCAAGTCGGCCCCTTGTGATATGGTTCGCCGCGCACGATCGTGCCCGCGCGATACAGTTGCTCGCTCAGCAGCAGCCGGGCGAGCTCGTGGGGCAGCGTCAATGGCCCCAGACTCAGACGCCGGTCTGTGGTCTCCAGAATCTCAGCCGCGAGGCCGAGCGCGCCGCCGATCAGAAACGCCGCCCCGGCACGACTTCCTACCGCCAGCTCCTGCAGAAAGGCGGCAAGGGCTTCGGACGACCACGCCTCGCCCTGGCGTGTCAGCGCGACGCTCACGGCGCCCGCCGGCACACGCTCGAGAAGCCGTCGCCCCTCGGCCGCGCGCACACGATTCGCCTCGAGGCCCTTCCGCGCACGCTCTTCGCGCACCTCGACGATATCGAGGTTCCAGTAGCGACGCGCGCGGCGCTCGTACTCCCCAATCGCATCGGCATGCAGCCGCCCGGCGCGGCCGACGACGATCACCGTCACCCTCATCGCACGTGGCGGGTCGCGGTCGACGCTGCGGCAGGCGGCCACACGATCAGCGTATCACGCAAGAAATGCTCGTTGTCACGGCCGGGATGGTCCTGATTGTAGTGAAGCCCCCGGCTTTCGCGCCGCAGACTGGCGCAACGCACGACCAGGGCCGCAACCTCGACCAGGTTGCGGAGTTCCACAGTATCGGGCCGCCGTCCGAACCGGCCGACCAGGTCGCGCGCCACCAGCTTCAGCTCGGCGATCCGCGCTGCCGCCTGCATGATCCACGAACGATGCCGACGTTCTGCCACATCAGCTCCCGCAACTCCTGAATCGAGCCGCCACGGCCTGGACGGTGTCACTCGAAATCGCGTCGGGCAAGCGCGAAGCACCGCCGGCGACTCTGCTGGGTACAGCGCCGTCGGATGGAACTGCATGAACTCCAGGTTGCCGACGCACGCACCCGCGCGCCGCTGCCGATGACCAAAATGTCCGCATCCGTGCTCACCCGGTCAGCAGCTCACCGATCCGATTCCACAATGTGTTCTCGCCCACGATCGCAACGACGCGCTGCCGCAGCACGAACACCGCCGCACCACCCGCGTAGCGCTGCAGCTTGACCGCATCCTTCTCGGTCGTCACGATCGCCGAATCACCTGCTTCGCGCACGAGTCGGCGCCAGTCTACCTCGGAGTAGACATGGTGATCTGCGTAGAAGCGGCAACGCTCGATCCGAGCGCCGGCGGCGCGCGCGTTGGCGACGAACAGTTCGGGCTCGGCAATGGCCGCCACGCCCAGTGCGATGCCGACCGGCGGCGCGGCTTCTGGGCCGAGTCCTGCCTCGGTGAGTCGGCTCCAACCGGCGGGCGCGAGTCGCAGCACGAAGCCGATCGCACCGGGCGCGAACCTCGTCGCCTCGGCCAGCACAGTCAGGGCGCGGCTGTCATTCACCGTGCGTGCCGTCACCCCGATTGCGCCTGCCCGGCTCAGGTGTTCCGGCGGCTCCCGCCAGCGTCCGCGTGGCAGGAGGCGGGGCCGCGCTTGCCACCGCTCGGCGGCGATCAGAACGATGTCTAGGTCGCGCTCGATGCGCCGGTGTTGGAACGCATCGTCGAGCACGAGTACCTTCGCGCCGCCCGCGATCGCCTCCCCGGCAGCTCGCAGGCGGTCGTTTCCTGCAAACACCGGGATGGCCGGGTTCCAAAGACGGTGCAGCGCCGGCTCATCCTCGGCGTAGCCACCGTGGAGAATCGCCACGTGCTGCCCGGTTTCCAGGAGCCTCCGTGCGATCCAGGCAGCGACCGGCGTCTTTCCGCTTCCGCCGACGGTCAGGTTGCCGACGCTGATGACCGGCACCGCCACGGCGTAACGCGGCAGCCAGCGCCTCGAATAGGCAGCGTGATAGGCGCGAGTCGCCAGCCAAAACCCCAGTTCCGCAGGCGTGAGCGTCGCTCGCAACACACGCGTCGCAATGCTGCCGCCCTCACCGCTCACGGCGCTGAACGCTGCAGCCAGCGTGTCCCGCGTCATTGGCGCACGGCGGAATGGCTGGCGGTGATGCTCCCGCGCGCAGCGGGCGTGTCGACCTGCTGCATGAGCTCCTGCAGCCTGCGCTCCAGCTCGGTCGCCAATGCGGTGAGCTGCGGCGCGTCGGCAGCCCGCGGTACCTCGAGAGGCTCGCCATACGCGACGCGGATCCGCGCGAATGGCTTCGGCACGAGGAATCGATCCCAGCCCTCGAACCACCAGGCCCGATCCGTCCCACCGGCAATCGGCACGAGTGGTATGCCGGCCAGTTGCGCGGCAGTCAGCACGCCTGGCTTGACGCGCTCGCGCGGACCGCGCGGACCGTCAGGCGTGAATGCGAGTGAGCGTCCGGCACGGGCGCAGCGCACAAGCTCGCGCAGCGCCGCCGCACCGCCACGCGTGCTCGAGCCGCGCGCCGTCGTGTAGCCCCAGCGCTCGACGATCCGCGCGATATACTCCCCATCTTCGGACCGGCTGATCAGCGTCCCTATGCCCTGATGACGGTGCAGATACGTGAGCGGCAGCAGCCGACCATGCCAGAGCACGAAGATCACTGGACTACCGCGCGTCCAATAGCGCCGATAGGCATCGGCGCCGCTCACTTCGAAACGAGCCGTAGCGAGCAGCGCGTCGAGCATGTGCTGTCCGAGCCAGCCGGCCAGGCGATAGCGAGCCTTGGCGCGCATTCAGTCGATCAGCTCGGCCGCTGCGGCTGCCACCTGGTCGGCGACGGCACGATCCCCGGCGCCGCCCAGCGCGCGCCGAACTCGCGCCAGGCCTTCCAGTACACGCGTTCGCTCGGCTCCATCCTCCAGCAGCGGCTCGATCGCCGCAGCCAGCGACGCGGTCGTCGCCGCCTGTTGCACGAGCTCCGGCACCAGCCGTTGCCCCGCGACGAGGTTCACCATACCAATGTGCTCGACCTGTACCAGGCGACGAGCCAGCCAGTACGTCAGCGGGTGAGTGCGATAGGCCACCACCATCGGAGTATCCGCGAGTGCGGCCTCCACGGTGCTTGTCCCTGACTTCACCAGTGCCGCGCGCGCCAGCCGTAGAAGCGCGCGCCCATCGGACGTGCGCGGGTAGCGCACACCATGGTACGCCGCCTCCGGCAGCCCGGCAGCCGCCGCAATCACGGGGCGCACTTCAGGATGCCTGGCCGCAACCCGGTCCGCGGCCGCCGCGAACAGCGTCAGGTGCTGTGCCAGCTCCTGCGCACGCGATCCCGGAAACAGCGCGAGCACGCGCTCACCATCCTGCACGCCGAGCTCGCGCGCGAGTGAGCTGACCGCCTCCGGCTCGACCACGACATCCATGAGTGGATGGCCGAAGTAGCTGACCCTGGCGCCCACATTACGGAACACCGCCTCCTCGAACGGAAATGCGACCACCAGCCAATCCGCCAGTTCGGCGAGCTGCTGCGCCCGCTTGCGATGCCACGCCCAGACCTGCGGCGCGATGTAATACAGCACCGGAATGCCGGCATTACGGGCGCGCCGGGCCAGCCGCAGATTGAAGCCCGGATAGTCAATAGGGATGACCAGATCGGTCGCGCGCCGTTTCATGTCAGCGCTCAGGCGCCGCAGCAGACCCGTGAAGTACGGCAGGTGCCGGACAACCTCCGCGAACCCCATCACCGACAGCCGGTCGAGACCGGCCGAGAGCTCGACTCCGGCTGCTGCCATCGCCGATCCGCCAATGCCGAAAAGCGTGGCGTCCGGATAGCGTCGCCGTAATGCGGTCGCGATCGCGCCGCCGTGCAGATCACCGGATGGTTCGCCGGCCGCGATCAGAATCGTCGGGCGACGGCGACTCATGCTAGTTGAGCATCCAGATGGCCAGCGCCACCAGCAGCAGCGCCGCGAGCAGTTTCCACAGCGATGGCGGAGTCGGAGGACCGCCCTGAATCAGCCCTTTTCGCTCACGTCTCAACTGAATGAGCGACATGGCCCTCGATTCGTGAGATGATGTCGAGCGCGACCGCGAGCGCACGGCGTCCATCCGCCCCGGTCACGGGCACCGGCGCCTCGCCCCGGACCGCCGCCACGAAGCTGTCCAGCTCGGCCCGCAGCGGTTCGATGCCATCGCCGGCCAGCGGAATGCGTTCGACGATCTCCGCGAGCCCGCTACCGGCCAGTGGCGTACCCGGTGAAAAGCGCAGCCCGGGCCGAAGCCGCAGGAACTCGCCGCTCCCGGTGGCCAGATCCAGGCTTATGTAGCCCGATCTCTGGAAGAAGCGGATCTTGCGCAAGCGTTCCAGCGAGATCCGGCTGGCCGTCAGATTCGCGACACAACCGCCTTCGAACTCGAGCCGGGCATTCGCAATGTCGGGGCTCGCCGTGAGCACGCCGACGCCGGAGGCGGCGACACCGACAACCCGCCGCCGAACCATGCTGAGGACCAGGTCGAGATCGTGGATCATCAGGTCCAGCACGACCGCCACGTCCGTTCCACGCGTGCCGAACGGCGCCAGTCGGTGGCTTTCCACGAACAGTGGTGAATCCAGATAGGGCTCGCAGGCGCGAAGTGCTGCATTGAAGCGCTCGATGTGCCCGATCTGCACACGCGCGCCACTTCGCTGCGCCGCTTTCAGGATCCGGTCTGCGGCCGCGAGATCCGGCGCAATCGGCTTTTCGATCAGGACGTGTACGCCGCGCTCCAGCGCGGCACTCGCCACCAGCTCGTGCGCGCCCGTCGGCACGGCCACGATCACCGCCTCGGCTGCGCCGAGCAGATCCTCGAGACGTCGCGCAGCCGAGACGCCAAGCTCGCTGGCTACCTTCTCGAGCCGCGCCGCGTCGCTGTCGAAGATGCCCGCGTGCACCACCTCGGGCAGCTCGCGCAGCAGGCGCGCGTGGTGAAAGCCGAGGCTTCCGACCCCGACCACGCCGACGCGAACCGCTCGCCCTCGCTCAGAGCGCGATACCGCGCTCACTATCGCGGATGAAGTCGAGGAAGTGGCGCACTTCGTCCAGCGGCCGCAGCTCCATCTCGGCACGTGTAAGCGCCTGCCGCACATTCAGCCCCGAGCGGAACAGTATGCGGTACGCTCGCTTGAGCTCGGCGCGAACCTCCGCCGATATGCCCCGCCGCTGCATGCCGACACTGTTCAGTCCGTGCAGCTCCAGAGGACTTCCCGCCGCCCGTACATAGGGCGGTATGTCCTTCTGGACTCGAGACGCGCCGCCGACGAAAGCGTGCTGACCAATGCGCACGAATTGATGAATCGCCGTCAAACCGCCGACGATCGCCCAGTCACCGATCTGCACGTGCCCGCCCATATTGACCGAATTCGACAGAATCACGTGGTCGCCGATTATGCAGTCGTGGGCAATGTGAACGTACGCCATCAGCAGACACTCGCTGCCGACGTCGGTGCGGCCTCGGGCGCGCGTGCCGCGGTTCAGCGTCGCATATTCCCGAACCACGGTTCGATCCCCGACCACCAGCAGCGTGTCCTCACCGTCGAACTTCAGATCCTGTGGATCCGTGCCGAGAACCGCCCCCTTGTGGATCACGCAGCCTGCGCCGATCCGGGTGTGGCGCTCAACCAGCACGTGCGGGCCGATCTCCGTGCCGTCGCCGACCGTCACCGCGGGACCGATCAACGAGTATGGACCGATTCTTACGTTCGTGCCCAACACCGCGTCGGAGCTCACGATCGCCGTAGAATGAATGACCACGCCCTGATCGCCGCGTGCCTCGACGATCTCCTCGGTCGTTCGCATCTCAGCGGTCCACGATTCGCGCCATCATCTCGGCCTCGGCCACGACTTGCCCATCCACCCGCCCCACGCCTCGCATGCGACAGACATGCCGGCGCAGCTGCAGCATCTCGAGCTCGAATCGGATCTGGTCGCCGGGCGTCACTGGACGACGCCACTTCACGTTGTCCAGTGACATGAAATAGACGACCTTGTCTTCGGGATTCTCGATCGCGTCCATCAGCAGCAACCCACCGACCTGCGCCATCGCCTCGATGATCAAGACCCCGGGCATGATGGGGTGACCGGGGTAGTGTCCCTGGAAGAAGGGCTCATTGATCGTCACGTTCTTGATGCCGACGATCCGCTTGCCTGCTTCGAACTCGACGACTCGGTCCACGAGCAGCATCGGATAGCGGTGCGGCAGGTACTGCATGATCTTCTGGCTATCGACGATCGGCGCTCCATCGCCGGTATTCGCATGGCGTAACAGCTCCCGCGCCAGCGCCAGGTTGCCGGCGTGGCTCGGCCGGTCGGCGATCACGTGCACCTCCAATCGGGCGCCCAACAGCGCGAGATCCCCCACGATGTCACCAATCTTGTGGCGCACGAATTCGTCATGGAAGCGCAGCTCGCCACCAGCCAGACCCCCCTCGTCGAGCACGAGTGCGTTGTCGAGCGTTGCGCCTCGCGCCAGGCCGCGGCGGCGCAACTGGTCCGCCTCGCGAAGGAACCCGAACGTGCGCGCCGGCGCGAGCTCCGTCGCAAAGCAGCTCGCATCGACGTCGAAGGAACCATACTGCCGCCCGATCAGAGGGTGGTCGAACTCGATGGTCGCCGAGATTCGGTACCGGGCAGCGGGTACGGCGACGTAGGAAGCACCGCCACTGCCCGCCGCCATGACCGGCTGCTCCAAGCGTACGTGCCGAGCGTTGCGATCCTGCTCCACAACACCGGCATCGGTGAAGAGCTGCACGAAGGGCCGGAAGCTGCCGTCGACGATCGGCACTTCCGGACCGTCGATCTCGATCACCAGATTGTCGAGTCGCAAAGCCGCCGCGGCGGCGAGCAGGTGCTCGACGGTCTGCACCCCGACGCTGTCCGAGCCCAGACTCGTGCCGCGTTCCGTCGAGCTGACTTGCTCCAGCCCGGCGCGGATCTCCGGCTCGCCCGTCAGATCGACCCGGCGGAAACGGATGCCCTGGTCAGGCGCCGCGGGTCGGAACCGCAGCCGCGTCCGCTCGCCCGTATGCAGGCCGACTCCCTCCAACTCGGTCTCGGCCGCGAGCGTCTGCTGCCGCGCTCCACTCATGCGTTGGCCTTCGGTTCCCGTCCCAGTACCGCACGCTCCAGACTCTGCAGTCGTCGTAACAGCTTCGGCAGCCTGAACAGAGCGGCCTGCGCTCGCAGCGACTCCTTGTGCGGCCGTGCAGGATAACCGCTGTACACGGCACCCGCCGGTATGTCACCGAACACGCCGGCTTGCGCCGCGATGCTCGCCCCGTCGCCGATCTCGATGTGACCGTTCAGCCCGGCCTGGCCGCCCAGTCGCACGAATCGGCCGATCCGCGTGCTTCCGGATACGCCGACCTGCGCCACGATGATCGCGCCCTCACCGACCTGAACATTGTGGCCGATGTGCACCAGGTTGTCGATCTTCACACCAGCGCCGATCACAGTGGATCCGACCGAACCGCGATCGATCGTGCTGTTGGCGCCGATCTCGACGTCCGCGCCGATCACACAATCACCGACCTGCGGGACCTTCTGGTGTTGCCCCTGATCGTGCGCGTAGCCGAACCCGTCGACGCCGATGCGCACCCCGCTGTGGACGATGGTGCGAGCTCCAATCCGGGAGCGCCGGTATAGCGTCACCTGCGGGTACAGGATCACATCGTCGCCCAGTTCGCATTCCGCGCCCAGCACACAATGTGCGCCGATCCGCACGCGATCGCCGATGCACGCCTCACGGCCGATCACAGCGTAAGCGTCGATGGTTACGGATTCACCCAGCCGAGAGCCCACTGCGATCACCGCGCTCGCATGGATGGCGGGCGAGACCACAGGGTCCGCGTGCAACTCGGCCAGCACCACGGCGAGTGCCTGGTGTACGTCAGCTACGACGATGTGTGGCAGATGGGCTGGCAGCGACTCGCTCAGCTCGCGACCGACCAGCACCGCACCGGCACGAGCGGCGCCAACATATCGGAGGTAACGAGGCGCAGCAAGAAACGACAGCTGGTCCGACTCAGCACGCTCTAGAGGCGCCACCGCGCGCAGCTCGGGATCGCCCTCCCCACTCAGGGTTCCGTCGACCAGACGTGCGATCTGCGAGGCTCTCACGCGCGGGGCGCCACTCTATACGCCAGCCGTGGCTGCTGCGAGCTGGGTCTCACTGCGACGATGCGGTTTGCCTCAAGCGGGCAAGCACGGCCTCGGTGATATCCAGCGAAGGGTCCGCCGCGACGATCCCACCACCGGCCGCTGCATCGAAGATGAACGCCAGATTCCGCTCCTGGCGAATCTGCTCGATGACCTGCTCGATCTGCTGCATGATCGGCTGCACGAGCTGCTGCTCGCGCTCGCGCGCCTGTTCCTCGAGCTGTCCAGCCCGCTGCTGCAGATCCCGCTGCTTCTGGCGGATGGTCTCCTGCCGCTGCTGCCGCGCCTCAGTCGCCAGCGTCGACTCCTTCTGCTGGTAGTCCTGGATCAGTGCTGTCAGCTCCTGCTCCATACCTTCCAGTTCGGTGCGATATCCCGCCATCTCCTGCTGCAGCGTGTCGCGTACGGCGCGCGCGGTCGGCGCCTCGGCGATGATTCGCTGCGAGTCGATGAATGCGAACTCGGACGACTGCTGCGCCGTGACCGGTGGCGCCAGCAGCAGAAGCCCGGCGCCTGCGGCCAGGACGGTGAGCACTGTTCCAGACATTGTGCCTGCTTCCTTCAGCTGAGGTTCAAAAGACCGGACCGAACTTGAAGTGGAGCTGCCAACCGGGCTCCGGCTTGTCGAATCCGTACGCGAAGTCCAGCCCGAGTGGACCGAACGGCGTCACCAGTGTCGCGCCCAGGCCAGCGCCGCGGAACAGCCGCGTCGGATTGATGGCCGCAGGATCGCTCCACACATTGCCCGCATCGTAGAACAGTGCGGCCGACAGATTGTCGTTCAGCCGCACCGCATACTCGGCGCTCAGTCGGAGGAACGCATCCCCCAACCGCGACTCCAACGGGAGCGTCGATCGATCGCGGTCGAAATAACCCAGAGGCGTAATGGTGGTTTCGTCATAGCCGCGCAGCGCATTGCCGAACTGCACGCCGCCCATCCAGAAGCGCTCGAAGGGAAACCGCGACGGGTCGCCGACAATGGCGCCGATCTCAGCGTTCAGCCCAAGCGTGAAGCGAATCGGTCTCGAACCCGGCTGCTCGCCGCCCACGGAGGCAACCGGCACGTACCAGCTGCCGGACGCCTCGTACTTCTGGAAGTCGCCGTCGCCGCCGAGCGGCCCGCCCGTCAGGCCGATCTGGACCTCGTGTCGTGTGCCCGCCGTCGGAAACAGCGGATGGTCCAGCGTCGTCCGCGTCACGCCGAAGCTCAACGTGCTCTGCAGTGCGTCCGGTAGCTGGAACAATGAGGTCGTTTCGTTCGCCTCGAAGTTCCGATACTGCGTGTTCACGACGGCGTAGCCGATGAACGCGCGGCTGAACCGATCGTGCGGCATCGGGAAACCAAAACGGGCCGATGTACCGGTGCGCCGGTACTCGCCCTCACTGAATCGGAACGCCTGACCGAAGCTGTTGCGTGCGCTGAATACCGAAAGCGAACCGCTATACAGCGAGCCCAGGATCGATGGGTCGCTATAGCTCGCCTCGAAGTTGTTCGTGTACCGACCGAACTCCCAGCGGAGATGCCCCGACTTCGCCTGACCGAACAGGTTCGGCTGGTCGTACCCCAGGAACCCCGAGAGTCCGCCGTAGCCACCGATTGCCGTGCCGAAATTCACCGATCCGGTCTGCTTCTCTTTCACCTCGAAGGTGACGTTCACATCGCCGTCGTCGGTCGGCTCGATGTTCGGCGTCGGCATCGGCGTTTCGAAGAAGCCGAGGCCGCTGATCGACTGGTAACTCTGCACGAGCGCCTCTTCGCTGTACACGTCGCCCGGCAGCAGCAGAATCTTGTCCCGGATCACGCTCTCATGCGTGAACGTGTTGCCCACGATCGTGATGCGATTGACGTAGGCCGGGTCACCCTCGACGATACGCCACGCCACTTCGACCGCCGGCCGACCGTCGGTCGTCATCGTCTTTTCGACCACCGGCTCGACCTGTGCATACAGATACCCATAATTGTTGTACAGCTGACGGACCTGCTGCGTGGCACTTTCGAAGGCGCTGCGGTCGAACGGTGTTTCAACGCGCTGCGTCGGTGAGCGCCGCAACCCGAGATTGCTGAGGAGCCCGCCGCGCGGCATCTCGAAGTAGCGTTCGAGCTCGGCGGTGGCGAAACGTCGGTTGCCCACGACCTCGAACTCGGACAGCACGTATTGCGGACCCTCCGCGACGTTGACGACGAGCCGCGCTTTGCCTGTTTCCGGGTCGACGACGAGGCTGTCGCCGGTCACGACGAAGTCGATATGGCCCTGCGCGCCGTAGAGCTGAGGCAGTGTTTCCCTGAGATCACGGCGCACCTGCTCTTCGTCGAATCGACCCTGCCGGAACCAGAAGAATCCCTCCTCCCGTGTCGACATTGCGTCGCGCAGGGCCTCGTCGGAGAACACCTCGTTGCCCTCGAAGACGATGTCGGCGATCGCGACGCGCTGCCCCTCGGCCACGTCGAAGACCAGGCGGTGTTCGCCCGGCCGGTTCGGCAGCTCTTCGAGGCGGTGGTCGATGCTCTGGACCCAGATACCCTTGTCGGCCAGCAGCTCGCGCGTCGCCGCCTTGGCCGCCTCGACCTTTGCGGGCTGCAGCGGCTGACCGGCCTCTAGCCCGACCGTATCGCGCACGGTGCCCGCGCTGACGTTCTCGAGCCCGCGGAACTCGATCGCCGCCACGTAGGGTCGCTCGGCTACCCTGATCACCAGCTCCACTGGCTCGTCCGGCGTGGTCGGCGTGGCGCCTGACAGCACCTGTACATCGCTGAACTGACCGAGGGCCCACACGCGATGCGTCGCGCGCTGAATGTCGCGGTAGTCGATCCGCTGCCCGGGCCTGATTCCGGCGGCCGACAGGATGACCTCCGGTCGCACACGCACATTACCCTCGATCCGCACGGTGTCGACCAGGACGCGACTGTCGAGCTGCACGGGATCCTGCGCTGCCGTGGCGCTCGGCAGGAGCAGCAGCACGACCGCCGCTGCGCCCGTCAGCCCCTTCGTGACGCGCCCCCGGAGCCACCGGCGTCGTGCCGGCACGCCCACGGGGGACGTCGTCCTCTGACTCTGGGCCCGCACGCTACGTCTGCGTTGAAGTCAATGCCCGGAACTGCAGGCGCCCGCCTTCGGGGGCGACAGCCACCTCGATCTCATCGCCGGGCGAGAACTCCGCCCCGAGAATGCGCTCCGACAGCGGGTCCTCGAGGTAACGCTGAATCGCTCGCCGCAACGGTCGCGCACCGAACGCCTCGTCATAGCCCTGATCCACCAGGAAACGAACCGCTGCGTCCGTCAGCGACAGCCGGAGGTCTTCCTCGGCCAGACGCTTGTGGACCTCCTTGAGCATGATATGGACGATCGCCCCGATCTGCTCCTTGCCCAGCGGGTGGAAGACGATGGTGTCGTCGACTCGGTTGAGGAACTCGGGGTTGAAGGCACGCTCGATTTCATCACGCACCTTCTGCTGCATCGTCTCGTAGCTCGTCTGCGTATCGTCCTGGTGAAAACCGAGAACCTTGCCCTTGGTGATGTCACGGGCGCCGAGATTCGACGTCATGATGATCACCGTGTTCTTGAAATCGATCACCCGCCCGTAGTTGTCGGTCAGATGCCCCTCATCGAGCACCTGCAGCAGAATATTGAAGACGTCCGGATGCGCCTTCTCGATCTCGTCCAGAAGCACCACGCAGTACGGCTTGCGCCGGACCGACTTCGTCAACGTGCCGGAATCCTCATAGCCGACATACCCGGGAGGCGCACCAATCAAGCGCGACACCGAGAACTTCTCCATGTACTCACTCATGTCGACGCGGATCAGCGCGTTGCGGTCGGCAAACAGGAACTCCGCCAGCGCGCGTGCCAATTCCGTCTTGCCGACGCCGGTCGGACCGCTGAAGATGAAGCTCCCGATCGGCCTGTGCGGATCCTTCAGGCCCGCCCGGCTACGGCGGATGGCCCGGCTGATTGCGTGAATCGCCTCCTCCTGGCCGATCACCCGCTTGTGCAGCTCTTCCTCCATATTGACGAGCCGCTGCGACTCCGTCTCTTGCAGCCGCGTCACGGGCACGCCAGTCCACCGGCTGACGATGAAGGCGACTTCCTCTTCGCCGATCTTCGGCCGGTGCGTTCGCCGCTCCTGTTCCCAGCGCTCCTGCGTGCGCCGAATCTCGCCTTGCAGCTCCCGCTCTTGGTCACGCAGCTCCGCCGCCTTTTCGAAGTCCTGGTCGCGAATCGCCTCATCCTTCGAGCCGCCAAGCGTTTCCAGCCGGCCCTTCAGGTCGGTCACCTCCGGCGGTGGCACTTGGGTCGCCAGCCTCGCGCGCGCCGAAGCCTCGTCGATCACGTCGATCGCCTTGTCGGGCAGGAACCGATCGGTGATGTAGCGCTCCGACAACTTGGCGGCCGAGATCAGGGTCTCGTCCGGAATGACGACCTTGTGGTGCTCCTCGTAGTGTTTCCGCAGTCCCTTCAGGATCTCGAAGGTCTCGTCGATCGTCGGCGGATCCACGATCACGGTCTGGAAGCGGCGCTCGAGAGCACCGTCCTTCTCGATGTACTTGCGGTACTCGTTCAAGGTCGAAGCACCGACGCACTGCAGCTCCCCGCGGGCCAACGCCGGCTTGAGCATGTTCGAGGCATCGATCGCACCTTCGGCCGCCCCGGCGCCGACCAGCGTATGCAGCTCGTCGATGAACAGGATGATATTCTTGTTCTGCGCGATCTCGTTCATGATCGCCTTCAGCCGCTCCTCGAACTGGCCGCGGTACTTCGTGCCCGCGATGACCGCTGCCATATCCAGTGCCAACACGCGGTGGTCCTTCAGGCTGTCGGCCACCTCGCCACGCGCGATCAGCTGGGCGAGCCCCTCGACGATCGCGGTCTTACCCACACCCGGCTCACCAATGAGCACCGGATTGTTCTTCTTGCGTCGCGACAGCACCTCCATCACGCGCTCGATTTCTTTCTCGCGCCCGATCGTCGGGTCGAGCTCACCGCCGCGGGCCAGCTCCGTCAGATCGCGGCAGAAGTGATCCAGCGCCGGCGTCTTCGACTTCTTTTCGCCCTTCGGTGCCGAACCGCCACCACCGCTCGAGCCACCCACCCCGGATGGCGGCGTGGGGCTGATGTCGCTGCCCAGGATCTTGAGCGTCTGGGCTCGCGCCTCTTCCAACGAAACGCCCAATGAATGCAGGACCTGGGCGGCGATGCCCTTCTCCTCACGGAGCAGGCCGAGCAGCAGATGTTCCGTGCCCACATAGGAGTGGTTCAGCTCACGCGCTTCGGCCATCGCGTACTCCAAGACCTTCTTGGCCCGCGAGGTGTACGGCAGCTCCCCCAGCGCGATGGTCGCCTTGCCCTTGCGCACGGATTCTTCGATTCGTTGGTGGATCTGCTCGAGATCCGCGTTCAGGTTCATCAGGACCGCGGCGGCGACGCCTTCGCCCTCGCGGATCAGCCCGAGCAGGATGTGCTCCGTGCCCACATAGTCGTGCTGCAGCCGGATCGCCTCCTCCCGCGCCATTGCCAGTACCTTGCGGACCCGGTCCGTGAAATTGTAGTTCATGGATTCCCTCGATTGCGGCGACGTCTCGTACTACAGGGATTCACGGCCACCGTTCCGGGTGGCATCGGGTGACACGTCGCCCTCCGTCGCGAGGATGCGGCGGACATAAGCGGCGCGGTGAAGGTCGCTTTCATCGTCGGCCAAGCTGCGGCCGGCGGCCTGCTCCAGGTGAGCGGCCTGCGAATAGATCATGACCTTGTTGAGCGTGTATACACTGAGCCCGGGGAGCAGTTTCATGCTGACGCCGAGCCGCAGCCCGCTCAACAGATTCATGACCTCCTCGAAGGAGAGGGTGCGCGCATAGCGCAGCAGTCCGTATGCCCGCCAGATCTTGTCCTCGATCACCGAGGGGGCGTCCCGCATCAGTACACTGCGTGCCTCGGTCTCGTACTGGATCACTTTCGAGGCAATGTTCTGGAGGTGATCGATCAGGTCCTCCTCGCTCTTGCCTAGCGTGGTCTGGTTCGAGATCTGGAAAAAGTTCCCTACCACCTCCGACCCTTCGCCGTACAGCCCGCGGAACGTCAGACCCACCTGGTTGATCCCCTGGAGCACGCGGCCGATCTCCTTCGTGAGCACCAGCCCCGGCAGGTGGATCAGGATCGACGCCCGCAACCCGGTTCCCACATTCGTGGGACAGCTCGTGAGATAGCCGAATTCCGGGTGATACGCGTACGCGAGCCGGCCGCCCAACTCCTCATCGACGGCGTCGACGACTCGATAGGCGTCCTGGAGCCGCAGCCCGGACAGCAGGCTCTGCAGCCGCAGATGATCTTCCTCGTTGACCATGGCGCCCACGGCTTCGCTGGGCCCCAGGATCAAGCCAGCGCCGAGGTGGGGCACCGTGCCGTTTTCGGCGGCCATCTCGCGTGAGATCAGGTGTCGCTCGAGCAACACCTGGCGCCCGACCGGACTCAGCTTGTCGAGCTCGATCATGGTCCCGCCGCCCAGGCGACTGTCGCCGCGCGCTGCGTCGTGCACCTCATCGAGGATCCGCTCCCGCTCCCCTGGTCGGGACCGCCCCCCGAACGCATGCCCCTGCAGGTTGCGGGCGAGCCGGACCCGCGTGGACAGCACCACGTCCGCGTGCGGTCCGCTCGCGTCCAGCCAGCCGAGGCCGAAATCCGGGTGAGTCGCCAGGTCGAACATCAGGATGTCGCGGTCTCCAGCGCACGAATCTGGTCGCGTAGCTGCGCCGCTCGCTCGAAATCCTCGCCCTGGATCGCCTTGTCGAGCTTGCGGCGCAGCCCGGCCAGCCGCTCCTGCCGGTCGGCAAGCGTCGGGTCACCGGGCAGGTACACCTTGCCGACATGTTGGGTGCCGCCGTGAAGGCGCCGCAAGAGGCCACGCAGGTGCGCCTCGAACGTCGCGTAGCAGTGCGAGCAGCCGAGCCGGCCGCTCTTGCGGAACTCCTCGAGCTTCAGCCCACAGAACGCGCACGCTGCCGCGCTGGCCGCCGTCGCCTCTGCGCTGCTCCCCTTGCCCATCTGCGCCAGAAAGTCGCTCAACGGAAAGTTGCCGACGCTCGCCCCCGGCTCCAGCCCCTTTTCAGCAGCACACTCCTCGCACAGATGAAACGTGGACATCTCGTTGTTCACGATCTGCGTCAGGTGTATGACCGCCTCACGGTTGCCACAATTATCGCACTGCATAGCCACGGAGTTCAGCGATGGGCCAGCGCATGCAGCCTGCCTTCCTTCAGCAGCAGAGTGCGATCCGCGCGATCCGCCAGTTCCTGGTTGTGCGTCGCAATTACCGTCGCAACGCGGCGCTTCTCCCGAAGTGCGAAAAAGAGGTCGTGGAGCCGCTCGCTCGTATGCGTGTCCAGGTTGCCGCTCGGCTCGTCGGCCAGCAGCAGCAGCGGCTCGTTCGCCAGCGCCCGGGCCACCGCGACACGCTGCTGTTCACCACCGCTGAGCTCGCCACTCTTGTGCTCCAGACGCTGACTCAGGCCCACCCTCTCGAGCAGCTCACGGGCCCGTGTATCCGCCGCCTGCTCGGCGATTCCCGCAATTCGCATCGGCATCATCACGTTTTCGAGGGCCGTAAACTCACGCAGCAGGTGGTGAAACTGGAAAACAAAGCCAATATGGGCGTTCCGCACGCGCGCGAGCTCGTGCTCCTCCAGCCGGTCCAGGCGCCGGCCGCCGACGCGGATTGCCCCGCTCGAAGCGCGGTCGAGCCCACCCAACAGGTGCAGCAACGTCGACTTCCCTGCCCCGCTCGCACCCACGATCGCGACCGATTCGCCGGCCGCAACGTCGATGTCTACCCCGTCGAGGACGCGCAGTTCGCTGCCGTCACCCCCGATATAACGCTTCTCGAGGCCGCGGGCCTCCAACAGCAGGTTCGGCCGCGCCGTCGCCGGGCTGGTCGACGCCTCGGTCGCCTGCGAGGCACGCAGCGGCTCAGTCATGACGGATCGCGTCGACCGGCAGCAGCCGCGACGCCTGACGCGCCGGATAGATGGTGGCGGCAAAGGCGACACCGATGCTCGCCGTCAGGATCACCAGAAGATCCAGCGGCTGGAGCGCGACCGGCAGGCGATCGATGAAATAGACGTCGCCAGGCAGCGTGATGAACCGGTACCGGTCCAGCAGCCAGACGAGCAGCACGCCCGTCGCCGCACCCAGCATGGTACCGATGACTCCAATGGTCAGCCCTTGCAGCATGAAGATTCGCAGCACACCGGAGTCGGTCATGCCCATCGCCTTCAGGATCCCGATCTCGCGCGTCTTGTCGGTCACCACCATGATCAAGGTGCTGATGATGTTGAAGGCGGCCACGACCACGATCAGGAACAGGATCAGCGCCATCGCGATCTTCTCCAGCTTCAGTGCGGAAAAAAGCGACGAGTTCAACGTGGTCCAGTCCTGCGTGTAGTAGATCGGGTCTAGAGCCGCCTCGATTCGTGCCCCCACCGCCGCAGCGCGCCACGGGTCCTCCACGTTCACCGCGATCCCGCTGACCTGGTCGCTCAGGCCGAGGAGCTCCTGCACAGCCTCCAGCGGCGCGTACATGTTCTGCTCGTCGTACTCGTACATGCCGGTCGTGAAGGTGCCCGTCACTTCGAACGGCCGCATAACGGGGACCAGCTCGCCCAGCGGACCGGTCCGGATGTTCTCGCCGGCGATGACCGTGACCCCATCGCCCGGCAGCACGCCGATCCGCGTCGCCAGTCGGCTGCCGACGAGCATGCCGGGATCACCGGACTCAGTCGGCGCGAGCCCCAGCTCGCCCGCCTGAATCCGCCGCTGCACTTCGGTCAATGGGGTCGCAGCGCTGGTCGCGTCGATCCCGTACAGCGTACCGAATTGCACGTATTCCCCGCTCGCGGTCACGCCGACCTGCGTCAGCACGAACGGCTCCGTCGCTACGACGCCGGGCACCTCGCGAACTCGCCGCAGCACCTCCGCCCAGCCGCTCATGCGGAATCCTGGCCCCTGTTGAAATACGTAGATGTGCGGAGTCGAGCCGAGAATCTTCGCCTGCAGGTCCTGTTGCAACCCGGTCATGACCGCGATCACGATGATCAGGGCGCTGACGCCGAGCAGGATGCCGGCGACGGCGATCAACGTGATCAACGACAGGAAGCGACCCTTTCGCCGCGAGGCGAGATACCGACGCGCGATGTACCATTCGAGACGTCGCACGCGTCTTACTCCGGTCGCATCGTGGGAAAGAGGATCACGTCCCGGATCGACGACTGGTCCGTCAACAGCATCACCAGGCGGTCGATGCCGATCCCTACGCCGCCCGTTGGCGGCATGCCATACTCCAGCGCCCGGATGTAATCCTCATCCAACACCTGCGCCTCCTCGTCGCCACCCTCCCGCAAGGCCGCCTGCGCCGCGAAACGCTCCCGCTGATCTACCGGATCGTTCAGCTCGCTGAACGCGTTGGCAATTTCGCGCCCTGCAATGAACAGCTCGAAGCGTTCCGCAAGGCCGGCATCGGTCCGATGAGGCTTCGCCAGCGGCGACAGCTCACGCGGATAGTCGACGATGAACACCGGCTGGCGCAGCGCTGGCTCGACGCGCCCCTTGAAGATCTCCTCCAGCAAGCGTGGCCGTGACAGCGAGTCCGCATCCGTGACCCCGACGGCGCGAGCCTGCTCGGCCAGCTCGGCGTACTCCAGATCGCGCACTCGCACGCCCGCCCGGGCTTCAATGGCATCCTCGAAGCGCAGTCGCTCAAAGGGTGGCTCGAGCACGATCTCCTCGCCCTGGTACACGATCCGCGTACCACCGGTGGCCGCCATCGTCGCCGCCACGGTCAACTCCTCGACCAGTCGCATCATGTCCCCGTAGTCCGCGAACGCCTGATAGAGCTCCAGCATCGTGAACTCCGGGTTGTGCGTCCGGTCGATCCCCTCGTTGCGGAAGTCCTTGCCCACCTCGTATACCCGCTCCAGGCCGCCGACGATCAGCCGCTTCAGGTACAGCTCGTCGGCGATCCGCAGGAATAGGGGGATGTCCAGAGCGTGATGATGCGTGCGAAACGGGCGTGCGGACGCGCCGCCGTAAAGGGGCTGCAAGACAGGCGTTTCCACCTCCACGAAGCCGCGTGCGTCGAGGAACGCACGCAGTGCGGTAATCACACGCGCGCGCGCGAGGAAGACCTGCCGCACTTCGGGATTCACGGCGAGATCCGCGTAGCGCTGGCGGTATCGCTGTTCCACATCGGCGATGCCGCTGTGCAGCTGTCGCTGGCCGGTCGCTGGATCGACCTCCTCCTTGCCGAGCGGCAGAGGTCGGACGGATTTGGCGAGGAGCTGGTGGTCCCGGACGCGAACCGTCACTTCGCCCAGGCGTGTGCGGAACAGGGAGCCCTCGACCCCCAGCCAATCACCCAGATCCAACAGGGTGAGGCGCTCGAACGCCTCCGGGCCGAGCTCATCGAGTTGGAAGTACAGCTGGATCTTGCCTTCCCGGTCGGCGAGATCGGCAAAGACCGACTTGCCGTGTGTGCGCAGCGCGGTCAGCCGTCCGGCGACGCGCACCTGCGCCCCGGCGCCGTCGCTACCGAGTGCTGTCTCGCGCTCCGCTCGTTCGAAGAGAAGCCGCGCCGACGCCGTATCGTGCGTTCGCTCGTACCGGTACGCGTAAGCCGGCACGCCGCGCCGCCCGAGCTCGGCAAGCTTACCTTCGCGCGATTGCAGGACGTGGCTGCGGCTCTCCATCCTCTCAGACCGCTCGTGCCCCGAAGGCCTTCAGATAGCCTTCGATGAACGGGTCCAGGTCACCGTCCATTACCCGTTGGACGTCACCGACCTTGAGGTCCGACCGATGGTCGGTCACCATCGTGTAGGGCTGAAAGACGTAGGACCGGATCTGGTTGCCCCAGGAGATGTCCGTCTTCTGCGCCTCCAGCTTGTCACGTTCGGCCGCCCGTTGCTCCAGCTCGCGTTGATACAAGGCCGCCTTCAGCATCTTCATCGCCGTCGCCTTGTTCTTGAACTGGCTACGCTCGCTTTGGCACGAGACCACCACATTCGTCGGCAGGTGCGTGATGCGGACCGCCGAGCTCGTCTTGTTGACGTGCTGGCCGCCGGCGCCCGATGCGCGAAACGTGTCGACGCGCAAATCGCCTTCATCGATCTCGATCTCGATCTCGTCGTCGACCACAGGATACACGAAGACACTCGCAAACGACGTATGACGCCGGCTCTGCGCGTCGAACGGTGAGATGCGCACAAGGCGATGGACGCCCTTTTCTGCCTTGAGGTAGCCGTAGGCGTAGCGTCCCCGGATCTCCAGCGTCGCGCTCTTGATTCCCGCCTCCTCGCCCTCCACCCGGTCGAGCAGCTCGACCGCGAAGCCATGTCGCTCCGCCCAGCGCGTGTACATGCGCAGCAGCATCTCCGCCCAGTCCTGCGATTCCGTGCCGCCCGCTCCCGGATGAATCGTCAGCAGGGCGTCACGGTGATCGTCCGTGCCGCGCAGCATGTTGCGGAGCTCGAGTTGCTCGATCCCGCTCTCCAGCGCCCGCACTTCTCGCGACCATTCCTCTTCGAGCGCGACGTCGGCTTCGACGGCGAGCAAGTCACCGAGCTCCTTGAGCTGCTGTGCTTGGCGCCAGAGCCCCTCCCACGGCTCGATCCAGCTCTTGAGCTCCTTGACCTCTTGGATCACAGCGCGCGTCGCGTGCGTGGCATCCCAGAACTCGGGCGCCGCCATGCGGGCCTCGAGCTGGCTCAGGCGGTCGCGTTTCGTCGCCAGGTCAAAGGTAGCCTCCCAGCGCGTCGATGCGCTCGAGCTGTTCGGCAAGAAGCTCCTGCATCTCCGTCAGCATGTGTCGTTCACTCATAGGTAAACCAAGGGGCCGTCCGGGTGGACGGCCCCAGAGAAGCAACCGTTCAATATAGCCGGCTCGTACCGGTGTGACAACGGCGTAAGCCGTGGTCAGAAGATATTTTGGCCCTTGGCCAGCGTCTCATTCAGCGCATCCCGGAAATACGGCGTCGTCTTGGCCACGTCGACGCCGACCTGGGCCACGTACTCCTCCCAGCTCTTCAGGATTTCCTCGCGGAAATCATGCCGCAGACTGCCCTTCGCGAGGCTCTGATCACGCCTGCCGGAGTGGTAGGCGACGATGTCGGACACGAGCGCCCGCGCGATGCGCAGGGCGCGTGTGTGCGGATCCTGCGCGCCGAAGGGCAAGCCGCCGGGAGCCGGCATCGGAGCCATTTCGCCAGCCCAGCCCGGCGCCGTCGCCGGCACCGCCGACGCCACCGCTGCGCCGCCGCCGCCAGCCGACGACGCAACCCGCGGGGCTGCACGTTGGGGGCCCTGCGGCGTCAGCCGGAAGGCCGCCTGGCAGTACGAGCAACGTGCTCGTACGCCGCCGGCCGGAACGCGGGCCGGATC
>JBOHRE010000002.1:0-87436 GCA_050732635.1 Longimicrobiales bacterium
GGCGAGCGCCACGACACCGCGCGCGCCGCGTCGCCAGGCGTCCGCACCGATTCCGCCTGGTGCGACGACGAGGTCGGCGCCATCGACGGCCGCCGCGCGCACGCGGCCACCCGACACCAGCGCTTCCAGCGCCTCCCCGAGAAACGGTGAGCCGGTGGCGAGCGCGACCGCTGGAGCCGCGTCCGCGAGCGCGCCGAAGTAGCGGCGGTCGTCGGCGCGCAATGCATCCGGTCCGGTCTCGACCCACCCCTGCAGCAGTCCAGGTCGCGCGACGGTCAACGGGAAAGCGAACGTGCCGTCGCCGCGCACGACCATGGCCGCTCGCGCGCTGCCATCGACCACCAGGCGCACAACCCCCGAATCACCAGCGATTCTCGCCCGTCCGCCGACCGTGCTGCGCGAACCGGCCCGCGGGGCCAGACCGCCGCCCAGCTCGACGTCGGTGACGGCATCGTTCGGCGGCAGCGCGCGGGCCCGGTACGCGACGACTGCCGCAGCTCCCTCGCGGACTCGAGCCGAGCCAGGGAAGGCCGACGCTTGCAGGTCGCTCAGAAGGTGGATCTCGGCGGCGCGCCCCTCGGCCCTGGTCGTCAGTACCGCCTGTGCACGCCGCATTGCATCGGACAGGTCGGCGCGCGTCGGTTGCACCTCCGTTTGCCGGATCTGGTCCGCCAACAGGTCGGCCGCGCCCGCCAGAACGGGGGACCACGGCTCGCCCGCGCGCAGCAGCCAGAACCGATCATCCGTGCCGCCCGCGCTCAGCGTCTCCAGCGCATGCAGCTTCAGCTGGTCGAGCAGCCGTCGCTCCCCGAGCACGACGCCGGAGCTGAGCGAATTGTCGAGCACGATCACCACGGCGGTGGGACGGTGCGCCGGGCCGCCCACACGCACGAAGGGCCGGGCGGCGGCCGCGGCCACCAGGATGACCGCCGTCATGCGCACCACCAGCAACAGGATCTGCCGCAGTCGCACCCGCCGCGCCGACTCGCGCTCGGCGCGGCGCAGATAGCGCAGCGCCGGAAACACCATGCGCGGGCCCTGATGCCGCTGGAAGAGGTGCAGCAGCAGCGGTACCGCCGCCGCCGCAGCCAGCGCCAGCAGCGCGGGTGCCAGAGCGCCCATTCAGACGCCGGCCATCAGCCGAGCCGCTCGCGCTTGCGCAGGTACGCGCGCAGCGCGTGCACCAGCGGCTGCGACGTATCCAGGATCGTGTAGTCGATCCCCTGCGGCCGCAGGGTCGACTCCCATTCGGCCAGCGCGTGCGAAACTGCCTGCCGATACTCGGCGCGCAGATCGGAGACGCTGACTGGAAGCTCCTCACCGGTTTCGGGGTCCACGAAACGGGCATCCGGGACGGCGGGCAGCTCGCGTTCGCCCGGGTCGATCAGATGGAACACCAGCACCTCGTGGCCGCGGTGGCGCAGGAATTTCAGCGCGAGCCGGGTCTCCTCCGCATCGACGAGCAGGTCGGAGACCAGAATGACCAGACCGCGCCGTTGCAGTCTGCCGGCGACTTCGCGGATCGCGCCGCCGGCGTGCGTTCGGCCGCTCGGCTCGAGCCGGTCCAACGCGCCCAGCAGCTCCAGCACCTGACGCCGCCCCCCGCGAGGCCGGACCTGGACGCGCACGCGGTCGTCGAAGCCGATCATGCCGACCGCGTCGCCCTGCCGCAGCAGCAGCAGGCACAGACTGGCCGCCAGTTGCTTCGCGTACCACAGCTTGGTCGGCAGCTCGCCCGGCACCGATGACCAGCCCATCGACGCGCTCGCATCCACGAGCAGATAGCTGCGTAGATTCGTCTCCGCCTCGTACTGCTTGACGTAGTAGCGATCCGAGCGACCGTACATGCGCCAGTCCACGTGGCGCAGATCGTCCCCTAGCTGGTAGGCGCGGTGCTCCGCGAACTCGACCGAGAAGCCCCGGTGCGGCGAGCGGTGCAGCCCGGCGAAAAAGCCCTCGACCACGCGGCGGGCCACCAGCTCGAGCCCGCCGAGTGCGGCAAGCTCCGCGGGAGCCAGCA
This sequence comes from Longimicrobiales bacterium, assembly GCA_050732635.1. Lineage (GTDB taxonomy): Bacteria > Gemmatimonadota > Gemmatimonadetes > Longimicrobiales > RSA9 > JBOHRE01. The sequence goes on from JBOHRE010000002.1 coordinate 2,021, forward strand.
GATCGGCCCGCATTTGCGAGCCCACAGCCAGGTTGTTCGTTGACACGCGTGAGGTTAGCAATGGTGTTCGGTGCTGGTCAACGGCCATAGCGCCGGTGCGGCACGGGATTTCCCGCATCCTTTCGACCATGACTATCATTCGCATGGACCGGAAAGCCTGCGGCGCTGCCGCACTCCTCGCCCTGCTCGCGGCCTGCGCGGGCGTAGCCGAGCAGCAGGTTCAGGAGAGCGCGCCTGACCGGGCGCTCAGCGACGCTGCCGCGACCATCACGCCCGTCGACATGTACGCGCGCATCGCGTTCCTCGCGAGCGACGCGCTCGCCGGTCGCGACACGCCGAGCCCCGGTCTCGAGGCGGCCGCCGCGTATCTGGCGAGCGAGTTCAGGGCGCTGGGGCTCGAGCCGGCGGGTGACAGCGGTACCTTCATCCAGCGCTACCCCTACCCGCCGCCGCGTCTGGGCCGCGCCGGTTCAGAGCAGCCGCAGCGGTCGGTGGGCGACGTCGCCAGAGCACCGAACGTGGTTGCGTTGCTGCGCGGAGCGGATGCAGCTCTGCGCGACAGCTACATCGTGTTCAGCGCGCACATGGATCACCTCGGCATCGGCGCGCCGGACGCGACCGGCGACTCGATCTACAACGGCGCGGATGACGATGCCTCGGGTACGGCGGCGCTCGTCGAAATCGCGGAGGCCTTCGCAGCGATGCCCCAGCGGCCGGCTCGTTCGATCGTGTTCCTGGCGGTCAGCGGCGAGGAGGACGGGCTGCTCGGCTCGCTCTGGTTCAGCGAGAATCCGACGGTGCCGCTCGATGGCATCGTGGCGAACATCAACATCGACATGATCGGCCGCAACGCGCCGGACAGTGTGGTCGTGATCGGCCAGGAGTATTCCACGCTGGGTCCGCTGGTTCAGCGCATTGCCGGCGATCGCAGCGGCGAGCTCGAGCTGGTCGTCGCGGCGGATCCATGGCCGGAGGAACGGTTCTTCTTCCGCAGCGACCACTTCAGCTTCGCCCGCAAGGAGATCCCCGCGCTCTTCTTCTTCGCCGGTGTGCACGAGGACTATCACCGGCCCTCCGACGAGGTGGACGAGATCGACCCTGACAAGGCCGCCCGCATCGGGCGCCTGATCTTCTACACCGCGTACGAGCTGGCCAACGCCGCCGAACCGCCGCGCTGGACGCCGGAGGGGCTACGCGAGATCCGCGCGCTCAGCCGGTGAAGACCAGGGCGCCCCCACGGACCCGCGTAGCCAAGAAGCGGCGCGCCACGCCTGCCAAGCTGCGCTCTGCCGGCCGCGCCAAGCGGAGCAGAACCGCAGTCGTGCGCGTCGGCACCGCCGGCTGGTTGTACGATGACTGGAAGGGCATTGTCTATCCCAAGCCCGCCCCGCGCCGCTTCGATCCGCTACCCTACCTCGCCCGCTATTTCGATACGATCGAGATCAATTCGACGTTCTACCACGCGCCGGCATCCAAGACCGCGCAGAATTGGGCGAAACGCGTCGAATCTGCACCCGATTTTCGCTTCACGGCGAAGCTGTGGCGCCGATTCACGCACGATCGCGACGCAACCTGGAACCGGAACGAGGTGAAGAAGGTGAAGGACGGCTTTCGTCCGCTGCTCGACGCTGGGCGGCTGGGTGCCGTGCTGCTGCAGTTTCCCTGGTCGTTCAGACGCACCGATGAGAACCGGGAATGGCTGGGCGACCTGACCGATACGTTTGCCGCTTTCCCGCTCGTGCTCGAGGTCCGGCACGTGTCCTGGAACCTGCCCGAATTCTACCGTGAGCTGGCGGAGCGCGAGGTCGGCTTCGTCAACATCGACCAGCCGCTGTTCCGCAACAGCATCAAGCCGTCGGGTACGACCACGCACCGCATTGGCTACATACGGCTGCACGGGCGCAACTACCAGGACTGGTTCCGCGAGGGCGCCGGTCGTGATGCGCGCTACGATTACCTGTACACGCCTCGAGAACTCGAGACCTGGAAGGAGCGGGTCGACGAGGTGGCGCGCGACGCCGAAACCGACGAGGTTTATGTGGTCACGAACAACCACTACAAGGGACAGGCCGCGGTGAACGCGCTGCAGCTCAAGGCCATGATCGAGGGCGAGGCGCCACTGTCGCCGCCGCCCCTGTTCACGGCCTACGAGGATTCACTCGAGGGCTTTGCGCAGCCGGATCCGGAACCGCCCCAGTCTGCGAAGCAATGAGACTCCTCGCCTCTGTCGTGCTCCTGGCCGCGCTGATCGCGGCCGTGCTCGTACCGCTCTTCATCGGTCACGCTCTGTCCGCTCACGGTACGACCTGGTACCTGGCGGCCGCGGCCTGCTTCGGCAGTGCCGCCGCTCTGATCGTTCTCTTCGCGCGTCTCGATCGCTCGCCCGCGCCGCGCGGGCACTGAATCGCTGCAGCGTGGTATCAGGCGCGACCCCGACTGATGCGGGGGTTGCCCCGCACCGATCGGGCAGGGCTCCATCTCCACGATCGTAAAGGCTCGGCCGTCGCGTGCACATCGACCAGATCCGCAACTTCTGTATCGTCGCTCACATCGATCACGGCAAATCGACGCTGGCGGATCGTCTCCTGGAGGCGACCGGCACGCTCGCGCAACGGGAGATGCGCGAGCAGGTTCTCGACAGCAACGAGCTGGAGCGGGAGCGCGGCATCACCATCAAGCTGCACGCGGTCCGCATGCAGTACCGTGCGGCGGACGGTCGCGATTACCAGCTCAATCTGATCGACACGCCCGGCCACGTCGATTTCACCTACGAGGTCTCACGCTCGCTCGCAGCGTGCGAGGGCGCGGTCCTGGTCGTCGACGCGAGTCAGGGTGTGCAGGCGCAGACACTCTCCAACCTGTTCCTCGCCATGGATGCGGGGTTGGAGATCATCCCGGTCCTGAACAAGATCGATCTGCCCGGCGCGGAGCCGGAGCGGCGCCGCGCCGAGCTCATCGAGCTCCTGGGTGTGCTACCGGACGAGGTGCTGCTCGTCTCCGCCAAGGAGGGCAGCGGCGTGGCCGAGCTGCTCGAGCGCATCGTCGATCGTGTGCCGCGGCCGACCGGCGCGGCTGACAAGCCGCTGCGCGCGCTGATCTTCGACTCGTTCTACGACAAGTACCAGGGCGCGATCCCCAGCATCCGCGTGGTCGATGGCGAGGTGCGCAAGGGGATGCGCGTCGCATTCGGCGCGAGCGACGCGGTCTATGAGGTCGATGAAGTCGGCTTCATGCGTCTCGGTCGGGTCGCGGTGGAGGCGCTGCGGCCCGGCGAGGTCGGCTACCTGTCCGCGGCGATCAAGCGCGTAGTCGACACCAGGGTCGGCGACACGGTCCTGGACGCCGATCATCCCGCGCGCGAGCTGCTTCCCGGCTATCGGGAAGTGAAGCCAATGGTGTTCAGCGGGCTCTATCCTACGGATTCCGATCAGTACGAGGAGCTACGGGATGCGTTGGAGAAGCTGAAGCTGAACGATGCCAGCCTCTTCTACGAGCCGGAGACCTCGACCGCCCTCGGCTTCGGCTTCCGCTGCGGCTTTCTGGGCCTGCTGCACATGGAGATCGTACAGGAGCGGCTGGAGCGCGAATTCGGGCTGTCGCTGGTGACGACGGTCCCCAGCGTCGAGTACCACATCACGCTCACCAGTGGCGAACGCCTTCACGTCGAGAATCCGAGTGCAATGCCGGACCGCTCGCGCATTGAGACGATCGAGGAACCCTACGTGCGGGCGAGGATCCTCTGCCCTGCGGAGTACATCGGCAACGTGCAGAAGCTCTGCCACGAGCGGCGGGCCGATTATGATTCCATGCATTATCTCGACGCGGAGCGCGTCGAATTCGTGTACGCCCTGCCGCTCGCCGAGATCGTGCTCGACTTCTACGATCGACTGAAGAGTCTGACGCGTGGCTATGCGTCGCTCGACTGGGAGTTCCTCGAGTACCGTGACAGCGACCTGGTCAAGCTCGAGATGTTGATCAATGCCGAGCCGGTCGACGCGTTCAGCGTCATCATCCATCAGGACAAGGCTTACGACTATGGGCGCTCGCTCGCCGAGAAGCTTCGTGAGCTGATCCCGCGGCAGCTCTTCGAGGTGGCCATCCAGGCATCGATCGGCAGCCGAATCATTGCACGCGAGACGATCCGGCCACTACGCAAGAACGTGACGGCCAAGTGCTACGGTGGCGATATCACGCGCAAGCGCAAGCTGCTGGAGAAGCAGAAGGCAGGGAAGCGTCGCATGAAGCAGGTGGGCAGCGTCGAGATTCCGCAGGAGGCATTCCTGGCCGTGCTTCAGGTCGGCAGCTGAGGCGTGGACATTCCGCTGCCGATCCTGGCAGGCCCGCTGCGCGGTTGCTGGTGGCTCCCGTCGAGTGGCGGCAAAGTGCTCCGGGTGTTGCTGGGAACGTACGAGCGAGCTCAGACAGAGGCGTTCGAGCGGCTGGTCGAACACGGCCAGGTCGTCTTCGACCTGGGTGCGCACGTGGGTTATTACAGCATTCTTGCTGCGCGTCGCGTCGGCCCGACCGGGACGGTCATCGCTTTCGAGCCGGATCCGCGCAACGTACGCAGCCTGCGTCGGCATGCGCGTCTGAATCGTGCCCAGCGCCTGCGCATCGTCGAGGCCGCGGTCGGTGATCACGAGGGACCGGCGGGTTTTGCGGCTGGAACCGGTACGGGCACCGGTCACGTAGTCGGCGCGGTCGGCTCGAACGGTTCGACGCGAGCCGTCCAGCTCACCACCATCGACCATCATGTCGCGCGGGCGGGACTCGTGCCCGACCTGATCAAGATCGATGTCGAAGGCGCCGAGGCGGCTGTGCTGCGCGGCGGTCGGCGTACCTTGCAGAGTGCGCGGCCGCGACTGCTGCTATCCACGCACGGGATGGTCGTCCGCCGTGAATGCCTGGAGCTGCTCGACTCGCTGCGCTACGCGGCGACACCCATGGACCAGGCGGGGCATGAGCTGCTGTGCGTACCGGCGACCGGAGCCGGGCTCGCATGAGCGGCACGATCGTGCATGCGCCGGACGATCTGGGCGACCTGATCCATGCGCTGCCTGCACTCGATGCCGTGCCCGACACCGACGTGCTGGTGCCACGACTGCTGGCGCCGCTGTTGGTCATCGGGCTCCCGGAGCGTGGCATTCTGCCATTGGAGCCCGGCGCGCGCGGACGCGCCCGCGCCCTCGAGCAGTTGCGGCCAAGGCGCTATGTCCGGGGCATACTCCTGACGCGCTCATTCTCTTCGGCTCTGTTGCTCGCCTTGGCCGGTGTCCCGGAGCGCGTCGGCGGTGCGACGGAGCGGCGCCGACTCCTGTTGACGCACGCCGTGCCCCAGAGCGAATTGGCCGGCAAACACCGCGCGGAGGAATTCTATCGTGTAGCGACGGGCGCACTACCAGTGCGTCCGCCGATCCCGCAGCTTCGGCTGCCCGTTGGGCTGCGACGGCTCGCCGGGGAGCTGATCGGCGGTGGGCCGCAGCCGGTCGTCGCCATCCTTCCCGGGGCAGGCACTGCCTCCCGCATCTGGGACGCGGACCGCTTTGCTGCCCTCGCCAGGCGCTTGCGCAACCTTGGCGCCCGCGTCGTCGTGCTCGGCGGGCCCGATGAGATCGCGCTGACGCGGCGCGTGGCGGGCGAATGGGCCATGGACCTCGGCGGCCGAACCGATCTGCCCCTTCTGGCCGCCGTTCTGGCCACCTGTCATGTCGTGATCGTCAGCGACTCCGGGCCGCTGCACCTGGCCGCAGCGGTGGGCGCGGCGACCGTCTCGCTGTGGGGCGCCGGCGACCCGTCGATTACCGGGCCTCGCGGCGGCACGTCCGCACTGGTGCGGCATACCGAGCTGCCCTGCGTACCGTGCGTGCGCGATGAATGCCCTCGTCGAGGGCGGGGTTATATTCTGCCGGACGCGAAGCGCGAGTGCATGCGTCTGATCGACGTGGACGCCGTCTTCGCACAGGCAGTCCGCGTTCTGGACAGCGTGTCGAGCGCACCCGATCGTGGCGAAGCGAATGTCTGATAAGCGGTGGGTCGTAGGCGTCGATCTCGGCGGCACCAACATCGTGGTCGGCGTTCTGCCGATCGATGGCGGCGATGGCACCGTACTCGCCCTGAAATCGCTGCCGACGGAGCCGGGGCGTGGTGCGAAATTCGTGGTGGACCGGATGGTCGCGATGGTCAATGAGGCCATCGAGCGCGTGACCACGGAGAACGGCGGCTCGCGCGACAGCGTTGCCGGTATCGGCATTGGCTCGCCGGGTCCCCTCGACCGCGCGACCGGAACGATCATCAACACCCCCAATCTGGGCTGGCGTAACTTCCCGTTGCGCGATCTCCTGTCGAACGAGGTCGGATTGCCAGCGTCACTCGACAACGACGCGAACTGTGCCACCTACGGCGAGTGGTGGCTCGGCGCCGGCCGCGGCGTCGATACACTCGTCGGGCTCACGCTGGGCACCGGTATAGGCGGCGGCATCGTGCTGGATGGCAAGATTTTCCACGGGGTCACTGATTCGGCGGCCGAGATCGGGCACATGACGATCGATTCGACCGGCCGGAAGTGTAAGTGCGGCAACTACGGCTGCATGGAGGCATATGCATCGGGGCCGGCGATCGCGCTCCGTGCGGTGGAGGGTATCGAAGCTGGCGCGGAAACGATCCTGCCGGATCTGGTCGGAGGCCGACTCGATGCGATCACCGCGGCTACGGTCTACGAAGGCGTCGTCCTCGGCGATCCGTATGCCAACGATGTCATGCATGAAACCGCCAAGTTCCTGGGGACCGGTGTGGCGAACATCATCAACATCCTGAATCCTGCAATGGTCGTGATCGCGGGCGGCGTCACGCGCGCGGGCGATCATCTGTTCGTGCCATTGCGCGCGGAGGTACGCCGGCGCGCGTTTCGCAGCTCGGAGGAGGCCTGCCAGATCGTGCCGGCCCAGCTTCAGGGCACGGCCGGCGTGATCGGCGCTGCCGCCGTCTTCAAGCAGGATGCCTACGGCGAAGTCTGACGCGTCCCGGCTCCCGAATCGACTCGAATGAAGCGCCTCGGCGTGATCGGCACGATGGTGTGGGATCGCATCCACGCGCGTGACATCCGCGCCGCTCCGGTCGACGAGTGGGGCGGGATCGCGTATGCCCTCGCGGCGGCGTCTGCGGCCGCACCCGGGGACTGGTACATTGTCCCGTTGCTGAAGGTGGGCGCGGACCTGGCGCCTCGGGCGGGCGACTTCCTGCGAGCCTTGCACGGCGTCGACTCCTCTGGCGTGCGCGAGGTCGCCGAGCCGAACAACCGCGTGGAGCTGCGCTACGTCGACCGCGAGCGCCGCTGCGAGCGGCTTACCGGAGGCGTTCCGCCGTGGCGCTTCGACGAGCTCGAGCCGCTGCTCTCCGAGATCGACGCTCTGTACATCAATTTCATCTCCGGCTTCGAGCTCGACCTCGAGACCGCATGGCGAGTGCGCGTGGCGTTTCAGGGCCCGATCTACGCGGACCTGCACTCGCTCTTCATGGGCGTCGGCGCCGGCGGCTTGCGTTTCCCGCAGCCGCTCGACGGTTGGCGTGAATGGCTGCGCTGCTTCGACATCGTTCAGGTCAACGACGAGGAGCTCGCCCTGTTGGCCGGTGCGTGGGGTGACCCGTGGCGGTTCGCGGCCGAGACGGTCGGACCGGAGCTGCGCCTGCTCCTGGTCACCCTGGGCGAACGCGGCTCGGCGTACGTCGCCTCCTCGGCGTTCGGAGCGGACCCGCTCGGCTGGCACCGGCGTGGCCTGGCCGTTCGGCCGCGCATTGCCGCGCCCGGCGCCGCGCGCACGCAGAAGGTGCCGTTGCGCCTGGGCGAGCTCGTCGATGGCGATCCCACCGGCTGTGGCGACGTCTGGGGTGCCACGGCGTTCCTCGCGCTGCTCGGCGGCACCGACCTGAACACGGCGATGCTGGAAGCGAACTCTGCGGCCGCGCTGAACGCGCGACACCGCGGCGCTACCGGGCTCGACCAACACCTGCGCGGTCGGATTCACACGTGAGGGTGATTGCCGTACCCGCCGCGCTCGAGGAGCGACACGTCGATTCGTTGTTTCAGCAATGTGCCGAGGTCTCGCCGGGTGAGCGCGTGCTGGTGGACGCCCGGCGGGTCCGCTGGGTCGAACCTTACGGCATGCTCGCGCTATTGGCCGCCGGCGTGACGCTCGGAGCCGACCGCGAGCTGCCCCGCCTCGAGCTGCCCGAGTCGACAGATGTCGTCGGCTACCTGAATCGCATGCTCTTTTTCGAGCACGCCCGCCGCGTATTCGAGATGGAGCGGGTGCCGCGACGCTCTCGCGACGCGAGCTCCGACGTGCTGCTCGAGATCACGGCGGTTCGCTCGCATACCGATGTTCATGGCGTGGTCGATCGAGTGCAGGACCGCGCCGGCGCGATCCTCACCCGCCAGCTCGGCTATCCACTCTCCGCCGCGGTGCAGTTCAGCGTGATCCTATCCGAGGTCTGTCAGAACGTCGTGGAGCACGCCCAGGCGACCGGTTGGGTAGCGGCCCAGACCTACGGCCGAACGCCTCGCCTGGAACGCAAGGTCGTGAAGATCGCCGTCGCCGACCTGGGAATCGGCTTTCGCGGCTCCCTCTCCGCTGAGCACGCGGCGCGCTTCGGCGATCGCTGGGGCGACGCCGCCGCGTTGGAGGCGGCGTTCATCCACGGACTCACCCGCTTCCACGATCCGGGCCGCGGCCAGGGATTGCAGCAGATCCGCAAGCAGGTCGGTCGCTGGGGCGGCAAGATCTCGATCCGCAGCGGCACAGCGCGCATCGCCGATGTCCCCGATTGGGACGACGCTGCGCCGCTCGAGGAGCAGTTGGCGGCGTTCCGTGGATCGCAGATCGGCATTGAATTGCCACAGCTCCAGGCGACAATCACGGGTGCGAATGGGGGCAAGCCCTGATGCGTGGTCCCGTTTATCCTTTACGAATCGACCTGTCCGCGATGGTGCAGCGTTCCGTGGCGACGCTCTACTCGCATCTGGTCACACGGCCCACGGGCCAGGCGCTGCGCCTCGGCATCGAGACGCAGATCGGCGAGGTGGGCGCACCCTGCCTTTCGATCCTCGATTTCCGCCAGGTCGTGATCCTCGATTACAGCTGCGCCGATGAGGCGGTGGCCAAGCTGCTCCAGCGCTACAGCCGCGTGGATTCACCTGCCGACGTCTACTTCGTGGCACGAGGCATCGGCGAACGTCATCTCGAGACGATCGACGCGGTGCTCAGCAGGCACGACCTTGCGCTCGTCGCCGAGACCGAGGTGCAGGGCATGGCGCTACTCGGCCCGGTCCCGGCTCCGCTGCGTGATGCCTGGACCGCGCTCGAACGGCTCACCCGAGCCGACGCCCTTACGCTCGGCCGGGAATTGCGCGTCGGCAGCGCCGACGCCGCCCGCAGCCTGCGCGAGCTCGTGTCACGCCGCGTCGCCATTCCCGGGGCCGGGCCGGAGGAACCCTGTCTGGCACTCAGCTCGCTATTGCCCTCCGCCTGAGGGCCGGAGCGGCAGGTCCGGCCGTCACGCTGAGTGCAGCGGGCCCAACGTGCTGCCGGGTGATCGCATCGGCTGGAGCGTCTGCTCCAGCAGGCGATTGCTGGCCTTCAGCACCGCCAGCGCGGCTGCCGTCTCGACATCGGTTTCGATCGCGTGTGCACCCACGAGTGGCACCGGGCGGCGGCCGAGTCGCGGCGCGATCGCCAGCACCGAGACGACGGCGTAATCACGTTCGAGTGCGCGCGAGATCGATGCCGCCTCGACCTCCAGTCGTAGCGCTTCGTTCGCCGCTGCAGTCGCGGCGCGGGCGGCCGCGAGTGCCGCGGCACGCACCCGGCCGTGGCCCGCGTTCACCTCGACCGCTTCACCGGTGTACGTCTGTCCGCCCCAGGCCAGTCGGACCCGCACTGTGACCCGCGAATCATGGACCCGGCTCTCGAGGCCGTCATAAAACAGTCGCGCTCGGTTCGACGACGTCGCCGAGCGAGCCGGCTCGCCACGCGCTCCGGTTGCAGGCCGCTCTTCGTCCGCAGCGCTCGCGCTCTGCGCGGCGGCTGCCTCGCTGCGCTTCTCCTCTACCGCGAGCTGCGCGATGCTGACGATCCGTTGATCGACGAAGATGCCTAGCCGCTCCTCGAGCAGGTCGCGAACGTCACGCGCCAGGTCGCGCACATTCGGACCGCTGCGCACCAACAGGTGAACCTCGCGCGGGTGGCCGTTCACGTCTTCATGCACGCACGCGCCCACCACACTCGGGATCTCGCGCAATACGGCCTCGGCGGCGTGCTTCGTCTGAATGCGGTTTCGCGGCATCTCGGCGTCGCAGTTGTGGACGGTGGCAGGATGCGCCGGCGGTGCGAGCAGCGTCAAGTGCGGTTGCTCGCGTTCTGCGCCGCAGCTTAGCTTGAGCGCACCGTCCGTTCCCTGCCGCGTCGGACTCCTTTAGTCGAGGTGCCGCATGAGCACAGAGCAAGCGCCCGCCGGGCGCGCCGGCTCCGGGACGGCCGCCGTGCACGCCGGCGCGCCCCATCCCAGGGCCGGCGAACCCGTCGTCCAGCCGCTGGTCGCGAGCTCCACTTTCTTCTCCGATCCCGTCGCCGATGCGGAGGTCGTGTACACCCGGTACGGCAATAATCCGAACCATCTCGCGGTTGCCGCCAAGCTCGCCCGGCTGGAAGGAACGGAGTCGGCTCTCGTGCTCGCGAGCGGCATGGCCGCGATCTCGATGTCGCTCCTCGCTTTCGCCGGCGCGGGCGACCACATCGTGGCCACCAGTGAGCTGTACGGCGGGACGCGAACGCTGCTCAGCCGGGAGCTCCCGCGCCTCGGCATCGACACCACGTTCGTCGAGACTCGCCGAACCTGGCGCGCCGCCATCGAAGCTCGCACCCGCATCCTGTACGTCGAAGCGTTGTCCAACCCGCTGCTGCGGCTGCCGGATTTTCCGGCGCTGGCCGCGCTGGCTCGCGATCGCGGTATTCCACTGATGGTCGATGCCACGTTCGTCACACCGATCAACCTGCGGCCCGTCGAGCTCGGCGCAGACATCGTGATCCACAGCGGAACCAAGTTTCTCGGTGGGCACTCCGACCTGATTGCAGGCTCGGTGGCCGGCCCCGCCGCGGCGGTCGAGGAGATCACGATGCGCATGCGTTCCTTCGGGGCGGCCCTGGACCCGCACGCCACCTGGTTGCTCGAACGTGGATTGAAGACCCTGGAGCTGCGCGTCCTGCGCCAGAACGCCAATGCGTTGGAGCTCGCCGAACGGCTCAGCACGCACGCCGCAGTGCGCACCGTCTACTACCCCGGTCTCCGTTCACACCCGGACCATGCGCGTGCGGCCGAGCTGATGCGCGGCTTCGGCGGTGTGCTCGCGCTCGTTGTCGAGGGTGGCGACGAGGTTGCCTTACAGTTCCTGCGCCGACTCCGGCTCGCCCGGGTCGCGCCGAGTCTCGGTGGCGTCGAAACGCTCGTCTCCATGCCCCGCTTCACATCGCATGCGGCGCTCTCTGTCGACGAACGACGCGCACTGGGCATCGAGCCAGGCCTGGTTCGGGTCTCGCTCGGTATCGAAGACGTCGATGATCTCTGGCGCGATGTCAGCTTCGCCCTGGAGCGGCACGGATGACCGATCTGCCCGCCGCAGCGGAGCCGGACCAGGGCGGCGGCGAGGACCGCCGCCGCAGCGATCGCCGCATCGACTGGCTGGCACTCGGCGAGTATCCGGTACCCGAGCTGCGCAAGGCTCTGCTCACGCTCGCACTCCTGGTCGGGATCCTCGGTCTGTTCATCTACATGGTGAGTGATGTCTTCATCGCGCTGCTCGCCGGCGTACTTCTCGGTGTATATATGCTGCCGTTCTACCGCTGGCTCGTGGCCCAGCTGCATGCGCCCAGATTCGCCGCGGTTTTGGCCATCGTCACCGTCACGGTGCCACTCGTTGCGATCCTCATCTACAGCTGGATCGAAATTTCGGGCGCGGCGGACTATCTGGAGGCCAATCGGGTGACGGTCGCGGACCGGATCAACCAGGCGATCCGCAAGCTGCCCTTCCTGGAGAACGTCATCATCGACGATCGCATCGAGCGCTGGGTCGGCATCGCCTCGACCCGGACAGCGCAGATCGTCGGAGAGATTCAGGAGACGCTCGGCATCGTCGTGATCTCGATGGCCGTCTTCCTGTTCACGGTGTTCTACGTCCTCACCGATCACGAACGGATCGTCACCTACATCCGGGCCAAGACACCCGGCCGCTACCGCGATCTGACCGGGCTGCTCGGCAGCAACGTGCGCGCGGTGATTTACGGCGCGCTCTACGCCACATTCCTCACGCAACTGATAAAATCCGGCTTGATTCTGGCCATGAATCTGGTATGGGATGTGCCTCTCGCACTGGTGTTGGCAATCGTGTCTTTTTTCATCGGGTTCTTTCCGATTGTCGGCTCCTGGTCCATCTACGTGCCGGTGGCGATCTATCTGATGGTGTTCCGTGAGGATTATCTCGGCGGCTTGCTCATGGCGGGCATCGGCTTCTTCGGCAACACGATACTCCTGTCGCTATACCTTCGTCCGAAGATCGCGGCCGAACGGTCACAGGTTCTGAACTTTTACTGGATGTTCATCGCGCTGGTCACCGGCGTGTACACGTTCGGTATCATGGGCATCGTGATCGGGCCCGTGTTACTGGCCATCCTCAAGGCCGTGTTCGACACGGTCATTACCATACCGGGCACAGCGGCGCCGCCGCCGACGTCGCCGGCGCACAGTGGGGCGCCGGCATGAGTCGCTCGCGATCGACTCTGGATCTCGCCGTGGTCGGCGCCGGCCCCTGCGGACTTGCGGTCGGAGTCGCCGCCCATCAGGCCGGCCTGACATGCACCTTGCTCGACAAGGGTTGCATCACGCGGTCGCTCACGCTGTACCCGCGCGATATGCGCTTCTTCAGCACGGCTGAGCGGCTGGAGCTCGGCAACGTGCCGTTCACGTCGGCCGCCGACAAGCCTAGCCGGAAGGAGGCGCTGCGATACTACCGTCGTATCGTGCAGCACTTCGAGTTGGATGTGAGACAGTACGAGGAGGTGTTGGAGCTGGCCGCCGAGCCGGTGGCATTTCGGCTGGGCTCGCGCACGCGCGCGGGCGCCCAGCGTGAGACACGCGCCCGCAATGTCGTGATCGCGACAGGCTACTTCGATACGCCCAACCTGCTGCAAATCCCGGGCGAAGATCTCGCCAACGTGTTGCACTACTATCAGGAGCCGGAGCCGTTCTTCGGTCAACGTTGCGTCGTCATCGGCGGTGGCAACTCTGCTGTCGATGCGGCCCTCGAGCTCTACCGTTCCGGCGCCGCAGTGCACCTGGTGCACTTCGCCGGTGGACTCGATCCCGGTGTCAAGCCCTGGGTACTGCCCGACATCATGAACCGAATCGGTACCGGCGAAATCGAGGTGTCCTGGCGAACGCGGGTGCAGGAGATCGGCATGGACTACGTCGTGTTACGGTCGGAGCCGAGCGGCGTGGTCCGACGGCTCGCCAATGACTGGGTATTTGCGATGACGGGCTACCGCAACGACCCGACGCTGCTCCGGTCCGTCGGCGTCGACATCGATCCTGATACGGGTAAGCCCGTGCACGACCCTGAGACAATGGAAACCAACGTGCCGGGCGTATTCATTGCCGGTGTCATCGCCGCGGGCTGTGACGCCAACAAGATCTTCATCGAGAATGGGCGGCTGCACGGCGGGCAGATCGTCGACGCCATCCGCCGACGTGTCTCGGCCGCGTCCGCCTAGTCGACGGCCCAGGCCGGGACTTCAGCTCGTGCCCACGCCGGCCTCGGTGCCCGTGCGCGGCTGCTGGCCGTCGAAGATCAGGTGGCGTCCCTTCTGTTTCCTGCAGAACATGCCGATCGTCGTCATGGGTTCGCCGACACCCGTGTTGCCGCTGCGGCCGACGCCGCTGGCGCCGAACGCTTCCCACTCGAGTGCGCTGTCCGTGCCGTCGTTCTCCTTCAGCATGCCGCCGAGTACCTTGCGCCCACGCTGCACCAGCGCATCGTCGCGCGACCAGATTGCCACGATCAGGTCGTAGGGATTCGTGGTCACTGCGAATCGCAGAAACTCGTCGAAGCTTCCCATGTACATGGTACACAGGATCGGCTGAAAGAACTCGGTGATCGCGGGTCGGAACGTCACCGCACCTTTGCGGTCCCAATCGCAGGTGAGCTCCGTTTCCGGCGTGATCGGTCCCATGATAACCGGCCGCACCACCTCCGCGTTCTGTGCATACGGGCCGTCCTCGACCTTACCACCCTCGCGGATGATCGGCACGCCGGCACGGCGAGCCGCCTCCTGGATGTTGCTCGTGGTCTCGGCGGTGTGCACCATGAGAGGGCCGATGACCTTCGTCTCATCGGCAGCGGCGCAGCGCGGATCCTTCACGACCCATTCATCGAATTCACGGTCGACCATGGCCGCAAGCGTATCGACGACGCGAGCCGGGCCGCAGATGCCGTGCAGCGTCGAACACTTGTGGGACGAGAAGCCGAGCTTCGAGTATGCCAGGCGCTTGGCGATCCGCTCGAGCTCCTGGTCGGCGAAGCCCTCATCGACGTAGGTCCAGTTCACACCGCCGCCCTCGAACACGAGCTTGCCGAGTCCGCGGGCTCGCTGGATGCTCAGCGCCGTCTCATCAGAGCCGGTGACACTGACGACCTTGACCCGTGGATCCGCGGCAAGTGAAGCGATGCCTTTGCCGAAACCCTCGATCTTTTGTAACGAACGAGGGTCGGCACCGGCAGCCATCATCATCCGCGTCAGGGTCGTATTGGTGATCGCGGCATCCGGATGCCCTTTGAAGACGAAGGGCGAGCCGGATAGATAGCAGCCGACGATCTGAATGCCGGGGATCCCATAAATGAAATTCATCGGCGTAATCACGGCGCAGATCCCGGCGGGCAGGTACTCGTTCCGCCAGTAGCTGTGGCCACCGAGGAGGGAGGGCAGTAGCTCGCCCTGCATCCCGAGTATGGCGCTGCCGGCGAGATGGTCCGCCGCACGCTTGCCTTCCCAGAAGTCCTTCTCGGCCTCCAGCCGGGTCTTCGGGATCTGGTGCCGGATCTCGGCGAGGCACTCCTCGCGGTAATACTCGAGGATCCGCGCGAAATTTCGGATGACCCACTGCCGGTAGGCGACGACCTCCTCGGCCCAGTCGAGCGAGTTCCAGTAGCGCTCTGCGAACGCGAGCGCCTCAGCCACATCGGCTTGGTCCGATGCCGGTATCTCACAGAGCGAAACGCGCCGATCGAACTTGGCGGGCATCACCGCACTACGCCGGGCCTGGCGCCATTCGCCCGCGATCAGATTTCGGATGGGTAGGGGCGCGTCGGCGGTATCCGAGGACAGGCGCTCGTAGCAGAACACGTAGGCTCGCAGAGCCGCGATCTCGTCGTCCGCCAACAGCGGCGTGAAGAGCGACCACGCCTGGCGCCGTGCCGTGAAGCGGGTAGCGAGCGGGTCCGGACCGATCTGGCCGCCCGCATTGAATGTCTCGATATCTCGGGTAAGTGCCTTCAGGTCGAGCATGGGCATGCCTCGTTCGCAGTGTGTCGCCCGGCCAACTTGCCCGTAGCGGCGTGCGGCGCGCAAGCAGAACTGCGGCGCTCGAGCAGAACCAGGGCGTCCGTAGAGAAGTGCGGGATCCGGCTCGACGCCGCTGGGTACCACCACTGTGAACATGCTCGGCGCCGGTTGACGTTCAGCGCGCGCCGCGCCTACATTTCGCTGGGCCCGCATACGGGTTTCGCATCCAGGGGCAGCACGCATGACGAGCGGGCGCGACAAGATCGAAGAGGTCCTGACCAGTATTCGGCCCGCGCTGCATCAGGATGGCGGTGATGTCGAGTTCGTCGACTTCGACGAGCGCGGAATCGTGTACCTGCGTCTGGTCGGCGTCTGCGGCGCCTGCCCGATTTCTTCGGTCACGTTGAAGCAGGGCATCGAGAAGCGTCTCATGTCGGCGATTCCAGAGGTCACTGCGGTGCACGCGATCTGAGTCCCAGGCGGCCACTCCTGCGCCCGCGCGGCCGAGCCCCACGTGGGTGTCGGCCGTATTTTTTTGTGCCGATTCCAGGTCCGAGAACGAGCCAATGAGCGATACGAGAGATCTGCTGTCCAGGATCACCACCGCCCTGGGCGAAGTGATCAATCCGGTGACTGGCAACGATATCGTTAGCGGCGGCCACGTGCAGGAGCTGAGTGTGACGCCCGAGGCGGAGGTTCGATTCCAGTTCGTATTGAGCGGCCAGGATTCCGGCGCGCTGGTGCGAGCGGCACGCGCGGCTGCAGAGGGCGTGGCGGGTGTCCGGCGGGTCAAAGTGGATGTGAAGCTGCCGCAGACCGCGCCGCGGTCGACCGGGCCGGCGCGGACGGCGCCGTCGCCGCGGCACAAGCCGGGCACCGTGCCGACGCCGTCGCCGCCGGAGCCGCTACGGCGGGGGATGCGGCATGTCATCGCGGTGAGCTCCGGTAAGGGCGGCGTGGGCAAGTCGACCGTAGCGGCGAATCTGGCGGCGGCCCTCGGCGCGCAGGGGCACGCTGTGGGCCTCCTGGACGCCGACATCTACGGACCGGACATTCCGCTGTTGTTCGGTGAGACGGGCAAGCCGCGTGTGACCGGCCAGCGGGGCTCGGAGAAGATCGTGCCACTCGAAGCGCACGGCGTGAAGCTGATGAGCCTCGGCTTTCTGCTCGATCCGGAGCAGCCGGCAATCATGCGAGGACCGCTCGTTTCGGGTATCCTGCGCCAGTTCCTGGAGCAGGTCGAATGGGGCGAGCTCGATTACCTGATCGTGGACATGCCGCCCGGGACAGGTGACGCGCAGCTCTCACTGGTCCAGACCATCGAGCTGGACGGCGCGGTGATGGTGACCACGCCGCAGGAGATGTCGACCGGCGATGTCCGCCGTGGCATCCGCATGTTCGAGCGAACCAACACGCGCGTCCTGGGGATCGTCGAGAACATGAGCGGCCTCGACTGCCCACACTGCGGCGGCCACATCAATGTCTTCGGTCAGCATGGCGGCCGTCTGCTGGCTGAAGACATGGGCCTGCCGCTGCTCGGCACGATCCCGCTCGATCCTTCGGTTCGGGAAGCGGGCGACGCGGGCCAGCCGACGGCACTGCATGCCGCCGATTCGCCGGCCGGTCGCGCCATGCGCGAGATCGCCTTACGCGTGGCCGAGGTGGTGGATCGCGTGCCGGCAGGCGCATGACGCCGCTCCGTCCGCTGAAGCCTGCCGACGCGGCCACGCTCCGCGAGCGTCCGCTGCATCTCGTCATTCGGGACCAGCCGGAGGCGCTCGCGGTGCTTCGTGCCCATGGCGTGGACACCGCCGGCGCCGGTGCCGAACCATTGCCGGCCGTGCTGAATGGCCCAGAACTGGAACGAGTCATCGACGACCTGCTGCAAGCTTCCGACTGGCGCACGCGCACGTAGCGGTGACCACCGTGGCGCGGATCACACTGCTCACCGACTTCGGAACGGCGGACGCATACACCGCCGCGATCAAGGGCGTGATTGCCTCCATCGCGCCCGATGCGAGCATCGATGACGCCGGCCATGAACTCGAGCCTGGCGCCATCATGGCCGCCGCGTGGGCGTTGCGGCGCTTCTGGCGTCTTTACCCGGCCGGTACCGTGCACCTCGTCGTGGTCGATCCGGGCGTGGGCAGCGAACGCCGCGCGCTGGCCGCTCGAGCCGACGACCGGCTGTTCGTCGCGCCTGACAACGGCGTGCTCTCCCACGTCGCTGCCGATGCCGCCGCGTTCGACTGTGTGGCGATCGAGAATCAGGCGTACCTGCGGGCGCACCGCTCGGCGACGTTCCACGGCCGTGACGTGTTCGCTCCGGCCGCCGCCCACCTCGCCTGCGGCGTGGAGCTCGATCGCCTGGGACCGCCCGTTGACAATCCGCTTCTGCTTCTATGGCCCGAGCCTGCACGCGCTGCGCAGGGCGCCGACGGCGAGGTCGTGCACGTCGATCGCTTCGGTAATCTGACGAGCAACATCCCCGCCGATTGGGTGACCGACCAGGATTTGGTTTGGATCGGCGACCGCGTCATCGGTCCGCTGCGCAGGGCCTACTCCGACGTCGAGCCAGGTGAGCTCGTTGCGCTGATCGGCTCGGAGGATTTCGTCGAGGTCGCGGCGCGTGATGGTAATGCGGCCGCGGAGCTGGAGGCTGGCCGCGGCACGGCCGTTCGAACCCGCCGCGGCAGTCTTTCGCTCTAGAGGTCGCGGCTCGCGTCGAGCTCGGAGCGGCGGGGCGCCAGGAAGCGAACGATGATCCAGCCGAGTGCGAGGATCGGCAACAGCCGGAACAGCAGGAAGCCGCCGAGGCCGAGCGCCAGGTGCGAGAGTACGCCGAACAATGCGCCGAGCAGCGCCAAGACCACGAGCCCGACCAGTCCGATCAGAAACAGCACGAGCAGCGTCTCGATCATCGGCTCACCTCCGTGCCGGCAGCCGCGGTGGCGGCTTCGATCCAGTCGATGTTGATCGAGCCGAACGCCGACTCGATCCCGACCATGAGATGGTATGGTGCGCTCTCGAAGTTGCTGGAAAAGTAGTGGTCGCCGCGCTTCGTGAACCCGTCGGAGCTGAACGAAGCGAGCACTGACGTCTTGCGCACGCGAACCCCTACGTCGCGCGGGACCCGCAGCGTTACCGATCCCAGCCCCATCTTCACATTGGCGTCGATGGAATGGCGCCACGGGCCACTGAAATCCAACGTCACATCGGCCATGCCACCTTCCACCTGCACGCGTTCAGGCGATGCCTGTCCCAGCCCGAGCACCCGCAGCGATGCGGCCCCCACATCAATGTCGAGCAGCCGCATCCGATCGGGATTCGGCGCGGAGAAGCGAATGACCGTCTCGCTCGCGCCGGTTGCGATACGTGCCTCGTGCACGCGAACGCCGCCCAGCTCGATGTCCGCCTCGACGGCGCCAAACTTGAGATTCAGCTCGACCGGCACTCGTTTGCCGAGCTCGAGCTCGAGGCGCCCTGCCTCGTGATTGCGGAACCGCAGCGCGTTCTCGCCCGCTATGCCCAGGCGCAGCCGGCCGTTGCTGTACGTCGTGCGCGGCCGGAATACGTCGGCGTCGTAGCGCAGACGGGTACGGTATAGAAGGTCGCCATCCACGGGCTGGATCCGCAGCTCTCCGGCGCCGTACTCGATGTCGACGCGCAGGCGGTCCTCGTCGCTGGCGCGACGCATGCTGGTCACCGTGCGCCAGTCCTGTGCAGCGGCGGGCGCCACGCCAGCGGCCAGTGCGAAGGCGGCGGCCAGAACCAGCGCAGCAGGCCACGTCGTGCGGTGCATCATTCGATCAGACACTCTTCTCTCCCTCGTACAGCGGGATGTCCTCGGCGGAACTCACTGAGCGTGGCGTGATCGGCCGCGTTCCGGCGCGTGACAGGAGCACGGCACCGAGCCCGATGGTCAGCGCCGCCCAGGTGATCATGATCGAGAAGAAGAGGAGCGTTCCCTGCAGAAAATCGAGCCACGGCCCGGCCATCTCGATCACGTGCGATGCGGCGTAGAGAGCCAGCAGCACACCGAGCCCGGTCATCAGGTAGTAGTAGGAGTTGCCGCGGCTGAACCAGTCTGCGCCCTGTAGCCGGCGTTCGGCGAGCGCCTCGCCCGTGGCGTGTGCCACCGCAAGATAGCCCAAAATCGTCGCCAGCCCGAACGCCATCGGGAACAGCGGCACCCAGGCCAGGAGGAGCGGAATTCCGATGATCGACACGGCGAGCGCGATGATGCCCAGGACGAAAACGGGGATCGCCAGGAATGAGCCAGCCAGGCCAACCGCCCACGACCGCAGTGTGTGGTGCCGCGCGGTATCAGCGACAGCTTCGAGGTAGCGCCGTCCGAAGAAGACCACCGCGAAGCCCAGGCCCACGAGCACGCCGTAGAGCACCAGCGTCGAGATCAGTCCGCCCAGCCCGTGTCCGATGTGGCGGAACGGCCGTGCCCAGTCGAAGCCGCGCTCCGCTTGGCTGACGCGCACGTCGTGTGGACGCGACTCCAGATCGTCCAGCATCGACTCGAGCTCTTCGATGCGCGACTGCAGCCGCTCGACGACGACCTCGTCCGTCACTTCCGGCGCCGCGCCATCTTGGGCCGCAGGGATCTCGCTGCGTAGGACCGCCGCTTCCAGCGCCTCGTCGAGCCGCTCGCCCGCGGCGTTGCCCGAGGGGGCCTGCCAGGCGACCAGCAGCTCGGAGAGATCGTCGTTCGGCGTCTCGATCGCCGAGCTCAGCAGGGCCCGCCAGCTGCGGTTCAGTTCGCCGGAGCGGTCGTATTCGCCGACCGTTTCGCCGTCGATCTCGATGCGACCGTTGTCCAGCGCAAACGCCAGTTCCCGCCCGTCGGCCAGCTCCAGTCGGAGCTCAGCTGCGTTGCGCGAGAGCTCGACCTCGCTCGCCAGGATCAACGCCGCCGGCGCCGGCGGCTCGCCGGGCGCGGCCGGCGCCTCCTGCGCCAGGAGTCCGCCCAGCGACAGGAGGACCGCAGCCAGCGCGCCGGTCAGCATGGTCGCTCGCGAGCCGCCGTCAGAAGCAATAATTCGCATACCCCTCACTCCGTGTATTGGGGCGGACCAGGTTCTGATAAAGGACCCATCCGGAAACCACCATCAGCGTGGCCGCAAGCGCGACACCCGCGCCGATCGGGCCGGCACCGAGCTCGCTCATGCGCTGCATGGCCTGATTGACCCAAACACCCACCGTGGTATCTGCCACCATGCCCAGCCCACGCTGCGGCAAGGTCGTCATGGCCGAACCGAGCTGACGTGCGCCGAACGTCACGAGTCCCTGCAGCGTCAACCAGGGTTGAGCCAGGATCCAGCCAATGAGGCCGAGGGCAGCCAGGGTCGGGAGCCCGAGGGCGGTGAGCACCACGGCCCAGCCCCGGCGGGTACGCGGCAGCAGTCGCTCAGCGAAGGCCGCCGCGCGGGCCGCGAAGGGCTTGCGAACGCGGACGCGGGCCATGACCCGATCAGCGAAGGATACCTCCGGTACCAGCTCGGGCAGCTCGGCGAGCGCGGCGAACAGAGATCGCCATTCCTCGACCATGGTGCGGCAGCGTACGCACTGCAGGAGATGCGACTCGACGACCGCCGCGTCGGCGGCATCGGCGTCCTCCGCGGCGAAGCCCTCCAGCTCTTCGGGGCTCGGGTGAAACAGGTTGTCCACGGTCCAGTTCTCCATAGGTGTTACGCCAGCCGGCCGTACGGTACGGCGGCGGTCAGGGTTTCAGCACCTCAAGTGCTCGAGCGCCTCGCGTAACTCGAGCCGCGCTCGATGGATATACGTTTTCACGGTCCCCAGCGGGACTCCCATGATGTCGGCGATCTCGGCATACTCGCGTCCCTCCATGTGCCGCAGCAGGATCGCGGTACGATACTCCTGGCGTAGCGTGCCGATGGCCGCCTCGATCTGGCCGCCGAGCTCCCGTTGTTCGACGAAATCGGCCGGGCTGGGCTCGTCGGAGGCCACGACAGGCACATGCAATGCCGCCTCGGCATCGCTGGTCGCGTGCGGTGAGCCGTCCAGAGAGAGCGTTCGCAACTCCTTCTTGCGCAGGTCATCGAGCGCCGTGTTGTGGGCGATCTTGAAGATCCAGGAGCTGAACTTGAACTCCGGCTTGTAGCGGTCGATCGCGTTCAGGACCTTGATGAAGGTGTCCTGCGCGAGATCCTCGGCCTTCTCCCGATCACGGACCAACCTGTAGATCAAGGAGAATACCGGTCGCTCGTACCGTCGGATCAATTCACGGTACGCTTTCTCGCTGCCGTTGCGGGCGCGAGCGACGACATCCTGGTCGGAGATCTGGGTCAGGTCCACGGAGCTCGTGGTGCACGCAAAGCCGATCGCCGGCGACGGTGCTCCTACGGAAACGTCGCCGCAGCGGTTTCACAAGTCCTGCCGCAGAGCGGGGTTGTAGGCCCTGCCGGGGCCGGCTAGCTTCGCCGCGCCATGCCATCGACGCGCCAAACCAGCGAGGCGCTCCCCAGCGGAGCGAACCAGGCCGACGCCGTACGTCGCATGTTCGGCGCGATTGCCGGCCGCTACGATCTCCTGAACCATCTGCTCAGCCTGAACCAGGACCGGCGCTGGCGCAGGCGTGCCGTCGACCTGCTGTTGTCGCGCACCGAGCCGGCGGGCCGGTTTCTCGACGGTTGTGCGGGGACTCTGGACCTCGCGCTGGAGCTGGCCTCACGCCATTCGTTCAGGGGCGACATCGTGGCGTTCGACTTCGCCGCGCCGATGCTCCAGGCCGGGTCGGCAAAGCGGCGCGAGCGCCCGGTGCGACCCGTCTGCGCCGATGCGCTCGTGCTGCCGTTTCCGAACGCTTGCTTCGATGGCGCGACGGTCGGGTTCGGCATTCGCAACCTCGCGGACATCGACGCCGGGCTGGCCGAGCTCGCGCGCGTACTGCGGCCCGGAGCGCCGCTGGTCGTGCTCGAGTTCACCACGCCGGGCTGGGCGCCATTTCGCGCGCTCTACCTGTTCTATTTCCTGCGCGTCCTGCCCGCCATCGGTCGGTTGGTGTCGCGGCATCCGAGCGCGTACGCCTATCTGCCGGCGTCGGTGCTGCAGTTTCCCGCGCCTGCCGAGCTCGGCCAGCGCATGAGCGCCGTCGGATTCGGCGACATACGCTGGGAGACGTACTCCGGCGGCATCCTGGCGGCACATATCGGTACGCGCGCGTGAGTCCAGACTCCTGAGTGAGGTGGATCGATGCACAAGATGATGTTCATGCTTCTGGCCATACAGCTGCTTCCGTCGCCGGGTGTGGCCCAGGACCACCCGTTCGGCACGCTTCGCGAGCAGGCCGCGCTGCGCCAGGAATGGCTGGCACTGCGTCTCGAGCAGGTCCTGCCTCGGCTGATGCGCGTGCACGAGGTCGATCTGTGGCTTCTGCCCATGCGCGAGTACAACGAGGATCCAGTCTTCTGGTCGATCGTGAGTCCCACGACAATGGCGGCGCGGCGGCGCACGATTTACGCGTTCTGCGATCGCGGCGGCGATGCAAGTCTGCAGCGTGTTGCGATCGGCGGCACCTCGCAGGGCGGCCTGTACGAGGTGGTGCGTGACCCGGGCGCGGCGGTCGGCGTCGCCGGGGCGGAGCAGCGACTGGCGGAGCCGTTCGGTCCGGAGCAGTGGAAGCTGCTCGGCCCCGTCGTCGAGGCATGCGACCCGGATCGGATCGCGGTCAACATCTCGCATACGCACGCCTTCGCGGACGGCCTCAGCGCGGGCGAATGGGAACAGCTCGCGGATGCACTCCCCGAGCGCTACCGCGACCGTGTGGTGCGCGAAGAGCTGCTCGCCGTCGAGTTCATCGAAGAGCGGCTGCCGGAAATGTTGCCGACCTACCGAGCCATGCAGGAATGGGTGCATGTCACGATCGCAACGGCGTTTTCAAGCGCGGTGATCACGCCCGGCGCGACGACAACCGACGACGTCGTCTGGTGGCTGCGTCAGCGCGTCAACGACGGCGGGCTCGGAACCTGGTTCCAGCCTTCGGTATCGGTGCAACGCCGGGGTGTGCAGATGTCGGATTCGGCGAACCCCGTAATTCTGCGTGGCGACGTGCTGCACACGGACTTCGGGATCAGCGCGCTCGGGCTGAATACGGACACGCAGCACATGGGTTACGTGTTGCAGGACGGGGAAGCCGAGCCGCCTGCTGGTCTTCGAGCTGCGCTACGAACCGCGAACCGACTGCAGGACATCACGCTCGAGACGATGCAGCCCGGGCGCACGGGCAACGAAGCCCTGGCGGCGGCGCGGGCGAGCATGGAGGCCGAGGGCATCGATGGCACCATCTACACCCATCCCATCGGCGACCACGGGCACGGGGCGGGTCCGCTGATCGGCCTGTGGGATCGGCAGCAGAGCGTCGCCGGGCGCGGGGATGTTCGGATCCGACCGAACACGTGGTTCTCCATCGAGCTTCAGGCCACTGCCCGCGTTCCGGAATGGACGGACCAGCCGGTGCGTATGGCGCTCGAGGAGGAGGCGTATCTCGACGCCAATGGGGTGCGTCGTTGGGTGCTGCGTCGCCAGGAGCAGTTGCACCTCATCCGCTGATCACGCTGCGGCTTGGATGTTGCACCGGACGCGCCGCCAAAGGAGGCGCCGTATGACAACAGCGAGGGTTCTCGCCGCGTTCGTTCTGGCACCGGCACTCGCGCTCGGCGGTTGCGGCGACGCGGACAACGGGCCCGAGCAACAAGACGAGCTGAACGAGTTCGGCGCCGACACTCTCGAGGCCGCGCCGGCGGCGGCGGCACCGGGCGACACCGTCGACGTGGTGCTGACCGAGTGGTCGATCGAGATGACCACCGACTCGGTTCGTCCGGGCACGGTGGCGTTTCGCGTTCGCAACGATGGCGAGTACACGCACGCCTTCGAGGTGGAGGGCGGCGGTGCGGAATGGGAGACCGAGAACCTGGCTCCTGGCCAGACGGAAGTGCTGACGACGGAGCTGAGTGCGGGCGATTACGAGGTGTATTGTCCGGTAGAAGATGATCACGGCCCGCACGACGACCTCGGCATGCGCGATAGTCTGGCAGTGCGCTGATGCGGACTGCGGCGTCCGGCTGCGCGTCGGCTGCTGCCCGCGGGCGACGCCGCCCGTCCTGCTTCAGCTCGGAATCGACTGCCGGCGATAGCCTTCCGCGACGCCGGCAACGACCAGACTCAGCCCCACCCAGCCGTAGATGGTCAGAGCCTGACCGAAAAGCACCAGGGCGAGCACTGCCGCGACCACCGGCTCTGCGGTGGCGGCGATCGAAGCCGGCGCCGCGTCGATTCGCCGCAAGCCGGCGAAGAACAGAAAGTTCGCGATGACGGTGCCGAAGCCCAATGCTGCGATGTACGACCACGCGGCAGCGGTGACGGGCGGGGTCGGCGCATGGCCGGCCAATGGAAGCACGATCGCCAGGAACCCCACCCCACCGGCAAGTGCAAGGAACAGCACCTTGACCATACCGTAGCGCGGCACCGCCCAGCGTGCGAGCAGCGTCTGGCTCGCCCAGGCAGCGGCGGACAGCACGCCGCCGATGACGCCGACGCGGGTGACGGTGACGGCGGCGCCGTGTGCGCCCATCACGGTCAGCGCGGCACCGAGCGTCACGACCACGGCGATCAGCAGCCGTGCCACCGTCAGGCGCTCGCCGAGCAGCGGCCGCGCGAGGAGCGTGACCAGCACGGGCGCGAGATACAGGAGTGCGACTGCCGACGCTACGCCGGTCTGGGCAATTGCGAACTGGTATGCGACCTCGAAGAGCGCGACGAAGGCGCCACCCGCACCACCGACGAGCACGACACCTCGTCGATCCACGCGCAGCAACCCCGGCCTGAAGGTCGCGTACAGCAGGAACCCCGCGGTCGCGACAGCGATGCGCCAGAAGCCCACGTCGGTGACGGCTGCGCCCTCGGCATAGAGCGCCGTGCTCAGGGGGCCCGTCGTGCCCCAGAGCGCGCCGGCTGCCATGGCCAGGAGGTAGCCGGCAGCGCGGCCACGCAGGAGCGGTCGCGCACGGGCGCTCGCCGAGGCTGTGTCCATGGCTCCGGAGTGCGACAATGGCCAGCTCGAGGAGGGCGAAGCATAGAGCGGCTCGGCCGCCAGGGTCAACGGATCCGTTGCGGCGGTGAGCGCGCGACGCCATCCTTTCGCGCTCCCGTTTCCCGAGCCGCTGTGCAGTCGATCGCGCGCCCCACTTCATACGATGCCGCTACGCCCGCTATCTCCTGTCGCGGGCTGATCAAGCGTTACGGTGATGTGCTAGCCGTCGACCGC
The DNA here is from genome assembly GCA_050732635.1 of Longimicrobiales bacterium. GTDB lineage: Bacteria > Gemmatimonadota > Gemmatimonadetes > Longimicrobiales > RSA9 > JBOHRE01. Next base: position 27,920 of record JBOHRE010000002.1, read on the forward strand.
CTCGATCTCGAGGTGCGTCGCGGCGAGTGCTTCGGGCTGCTCGGCCCGAACGGAGCCGGCAAGACGACGACCGTCGAGATTCTGGAAGGCTTGCTCGAACCGGACGCCGGCGACGTGCGCGTGCTGGGGCTCGACTGGCGACGCGCTGCCGGCGAGCTGCGGCGACGCATTGGCGTGCAGCTGCAGGAGACGCGGCTGCCGGAAAAGCTGACCGTTGCCGAAACGCTGCGGCTCTTCGCCAGCTTCTATGGCGGGCAGCGTTCGGTCGAGGAGCTACTGGGCACCGTGCAGCTCGGCGACAAGCGGGACGCGCGCGTCAGCCGCCTGTCCGGCGGCCAGCGTCAACGGCTCGCCGTGGCCTGCGGCCTGGTCGGAGATCCCGACATATTCTTCCTCGACGAACCAACGACGGGGCTGGACCCGCAGTCCCGCCGCTCCCTCTGGGAGCTGCTCGACGGCTACCGGGCGAGCGGCCGCACCGTGCTGCTCACCACGCACTACATGGAAGAGGCGACGCGGCTCTGCGATCGCGTCGCGATCATCGACCACGGTCGCACGATCGCGCTCGGCACGCCCAGCGAGCTGATCGCCGGGCTCGGCGCCGACCACGTCGTCGAGCTGACGCTGGCCGATCATGCGACGGCTGTCACGATCGATCTCGGCGCGCTGCCGGGCGTGCGCAGCGTTCAGCGTCGCGAGGCGACGGTCGCGCTGACCGTGACCGAGCTGCATACCTCCGTGCCGCTGCTGTTGGACCAGCTGGCGCAGCACGGCGTCGCACTCACCGGTCTGTCCACGCACCACGCGACCCTCGAAGACGTCTTCGTGGCTCTCACGGGCAGGGCGCTGCGTGAAGAATAGACTGGATCGCTCGTCGCTCACGCAGCTGACCCTCATGCGCGTTCGTGAGTTCGCGCGAGAGCCGGAGGCCGTGTTCTGGACGTTCTTCTTCCCCGTCGTCATGGCACTGGCGCTGGGTGTCGCGTTCCGCAACCGCGGTCCGGCGCCCGTGAGCGTGGGCGTGGTCGCAAGCGGCGTCGCGGCGTTGCCCGACTCGGTGGTGGCTGCCATGGAGGCGGCGCCAGCGCTGCGCGTGCGGCGCCTCTTGGCCGGCGAGGCCGAGCGCGAGCTGGCGCGCGGCGACGTCGCACTCGTCGTGCTCGCGGAGGGCTCGGGTTACACGTACCGCTACGATCGGGCGCGTGAGGAGAGTCGCCTCGCGCGGCTGCTCGCCGATGATGTGCTGCAGCGCGAGGCGGGGCGGGTGGATCCGCTACGAGTCCGCGAGCGGCCGGTCGAGGAGCGCGGCTCACGCTACATCGACTTCCTGATCCCGGGCCTCATTGGCCTCAACCTGTTGAGCACCGGCCTATGGGGCGTCGGCTATACGGTCGTTCGCCTGCGCAGCGGGCAGCTGCTGAAGCGCTTCATGGCAACGCCGATGCGGCGCACCGAGTTCCTGCTGTCCTTCGTGCTCGGTCGACTGGTGTTTCTCGGCCTCGAGCTGGCGGTGCTGCTCGGCTTCGCATGGCTCGCGTTCGATGTCGCCAGCCGCGGTTCACTGCTCGCCGTGCTCGTGATCTGCGTGCTCGGGGCGTTCTCGTTTACGGCGTTCGGTCTGCTCGTCTCCAGCCGCGCACGCACCACCGAGGCGGTCAGCGGACTGATGAATCTTGCCGCCGTACCGATGTGGATCCTGTCGGGCGTCTTCTTTTCCGCGGACAACTTTCCGGACGCCATGCAACCGTTCATTCAGGCGTTGCCGCTGACCGCATTCCTCAATGCACTGCGCGCCGTGATGCTCGAAGGCCAGGCGCTGAGCGGGACCGGTGCGTGGCTAGCGCTGGTGATCGGCTGGGGTGTCGCGACCGGTGCGGCCGCGTTGGCGATATTCCGGTGGCGCTGAGATCGGGACGCCGACGGTTTGGCCGAGCGCAGAGCGCCCGCTACATTCTCGCGCGATGCCAGCCAAAGACCTGAGCGAATTCATTGCGGTGCTGGATCGGGCCGGCGAGCTCGTGCGCATTGCCGAGCCGCTTTCCGTTCAGCTGGAGATCACGGAGGTCGCGGATCGGACGATGAAGCGGCCGGCTGGCGGGCCGGCGCTGCTATTCGAGCGCCCGCTGCTGGCGGACGGCGGGATCTCGGAGATTCCGCTTGCAATCAATCTGTTTGGCTCATGGCGCCGCATGGCGTTGGCGCTGGGCGTCGCGGATGTGCGCGAGCACGCGGCGCGTATCGCGGCGCTCTTGCAGCCGGACGTCCCGGCGGGCTTCTGGGCCAAGGTGCAGGCGCTACCGAAGTTCGCCGAGCTGGCGAAGGTGCCGCCGCGAGCCTACAAGGGACGCCCGCCCTGCCAGGAGGTCGCGTGGGATGGACCGGATGCGGACCTGGGCCGGCTGCCGATCATGACGTCGTGGCCGGACGATGCGGGACCGTTCATCACGATGCCGATGGTGATCACCAAGGATCCGGAAAACGGCGTGCAGAATGTCGGCTGCTACCGGATGCAGGTGACCGGCCCGCAGACCGCGTTCATGCACTGGCAGCGGCACAAGGGCGGCGCGGCGCATTACCGGCGTTATCGGGAGCTGGGCATCCGACGCATGCCAGTGGCGGTCGCGATCGGCGCGGATCCGGCCACCATGTACACCCCGACTGCACCGCTGCCGCCCGGCATCGACGAATATCTGTTCAGCGGCTTTCTGCGCCGCGAGCCGCTCCTGATCACCGAGGCCACCACCTCCGACCTTCGCCTGCCGGCGGAGTCGGAGCTGGTTGTCGAAGGCTACGTCGACACCGAGGAGCCCAAGGGTCTGGAAGGGCCGTTCGGTGACCACACAGGGTTCTATACGCCAGCAGACGCGTTCCCTTACTTCCACGTCGAGCGCATCACCATGCGCCGCGAGCCGACCTACGTGTCGACCATTGTCGGCCGTCCGCCCATGGAGGATTTCTATCTCGGTGGCGCGACCGAACGTATCTTTCTGCCCCTGCTACGCCTGACGCTGCCCGAGGTGGTCGACTACCATATGCCCGCGGAGGGAATCTTCCACAACCTGGTGTTCGTCAGCATCCGCAAGGAGTATCCGGGCCATGCCTACAAGGTGATGAACGGACTGTGGGGACAGGGTCTGATGAGCCTGGCCAAGGTCATCGTGGTGGTGGACGGCGACGTCGACGTGCACAACGCCGCGGAGGTGTGGTGGTACGCGCTGAACAACATTGATCCGGAGCGGGACATCCGCTTCAGCATGGGCCCGATCGACGATCTCGATCATGCTGCCCGGGGTCCGGCCTTCGGCTCGAAGATGGGCATTGATGGGACGCGGAAGTTGCCCGAGGAGGGGCATGGGCGGCCGTGGCCGGACGTGATACGAATGGATCCTGCGGTGGTGGCGAAGGTTGATGGCGTGTGGAAGCGGTTGGGGATCGAATGAGAGGCAGTGGTGGTGGAGGTGTAAGGGATGAGAGCAAGGGTAAGTGTAAGGGTAAGTGTAAGTGTACGCGCGACGCTTGAACGGTTGATGGAGGGCGCTTGCGGGGGGGTTCGGTAGCCGGGCATAGAGAACCGCAGACGTTTGGCGGCGATTCGCTGTGGGCGAGATATGCGTCGTTGGTCAGGCTGCCACACACGCTGTTCGCGCTGCCGTTCGCCGGGGTGGGTGTGGTCCTCGGTACGCGCGCGGCCCCCGGTCGCTTCGGTTGGTGGGTGGTTGTGTGGGTCGTTATCGGCTTCACGGCGGCGCGGTTCGCGGCCATGGCATTCAATCGGATCGTGGACCGAAGCTATGACGCACTGAACCCACGCACTGCGGGTCGTGAGATCCCGAGTGGCCGGCTGACGGCGGGGCAGGCGGCGGTTTCGGTCGCGATCGCCTCGGCCGTGTTCATCGCGGCTGCCTGGCAGCTCAATCCGCTCTGCGGACTGCTGGCTCCCATCGCGCTGGCGTGGGTGCTGCTCTATTCCTACACGAAGCGATTCACCAGCCTCGCCCACCTCGTGCTGGGGCTGGGGCTGGGCATCGCTCCGGTGGGCGGCTATCTCGCCGTCACAGGGGCGTGGAGCGAGCCATGGTTCGCTCTCGTCCTGCTCGCGTTCGCCGTCATGCTCTGGGTCGCCGGCTTCGACGTCATCTACTCTCTGCAGGACGTGCCGTTCGACCGCGTTCAGGGGCTGCATTCGATTCCGGCACGCGTCGGCATCGCCTGGGCGTTGCGAATCGCGCGCCTCTTCCACGCCCTGGCGGTGGTCCTGCTCGGCACGCTTTGGGTGCTCGGCTGGCTGGATCTCGGTTGGCTGTTCCTCGCCGCGGTGGCGCTGATGGCGGCAACGCTGCACCTCGGACACACCCACGTCGGCTCGCCCACCGCGTCGGATCTGGACATCGCGCGCATCGATCGGGCGTTCTTCCGTACCAACGTGATCGTGTCGAGCAGCTTCTTCGCCCTGACGCTCCTCGACCGCTTGCTGATCGGATGACGGAGACCGGCAAAACGCTCCGGGAGGAGCACCCAGTGACGCTGGCGATCACCGGTGCATCCGGCGCGGCATACGGCGTTCGCTTGCTGCAGGCGTTGAACGCAGCCGGGACGCCCGTCCGACTGATCGTCTCTCCGACCGGGTGGCGACTCCTGGCGCAGGAGCTCGAAATCGCTGATGAGGCGTCGCTGCGGTCGCACACGGGTGACTGGGCGCGGGTCGTGCGTTACGAGGATCGGGACCGTGGCGCGACACCGGCATCCGGATCGGCGCCGTCGCGCGGCATGGTGATCTGTCCCTGCTCGATGGGAACCCTAGCCAGCATCGCACAGGGCACCACGCGTTCACTGATCGAGCGCGCCGCAGATGTGTGCCTGAAAGAGCGGCGGCCGCTTCTGGTGATACCGCGCGAGACACCCTACTCCGCGATCCACCTCGAGAACATGTTGCGGCTCACGCGCGCCGGCGCCGTCGTGCTGCCGGCATCGCCGGGCTTCTATCATCGGCCGACGCGCATCGAGGAGCTCATCGACTTCGTCGTCGCTCGCGTGCTGGACCACCTGGATGTCGAGCACGCGTTGTCGCGCCCCTGGGCCGGGGGGGAATGATCCGGATAGGACTGATCAGCGACACGCACGGTCTGCTGCGCAACAGCGTGTTCGGTGCCTTCGACGAGGTCGAGCGCATCCTCCACGCGGGCGACATCGGCGATGTTGCGATTCTCGACCAGCTCGCGCTCCTGGCGCCCGTCAGCGCCGTCTACGGCAACACGGACAGCGCTGAAATCCGTGGCCGCGTGCGCGAGCGCCTTGCGCTGGAGATCGAGGGTCGGCATGTCCTGCTGACCCACGGCCACGAGCTCGGCGTGCCCCGGCCGGCCGCGCTACGGGCGGCCTACCCTGAAGCGGACGTCATCGTCTTCGGTCATACGCATCGCCGCCTGGAGGACCGCGACGGCGCGAGTCTCGTCGTCAATCCCGGAGCGGCGGGGGCGGCACGTTTCCGGCTCGAGCCGAGCGTCGCGCTACTCGAACTCGAGCGCTCGTCGACCCGCGTGCGTTTCGTCGATCTCTGAGCGGGCCGTCATGGCGAGGCGCTGTTGGGCCGCTTCGCATGGCCGAGCCCGGTTCCGGCGCACGCAGCAGGCAGCGGCACCGTCCGGGCGCGTTCCTCCGGCCGGAACCTGAACCAGCGTGCGACGAGCATCATCTCCGCGACCTGATCGGCGTCGAGACGATCCAGGCGCGGGTCCGGCTGTCGCGCAGCACGCCGGAGCTCGCGCTCGGCCGCTCGTCGTTCCGCCGCTGTTCGCACGGGCCCGAACGCGCGCGCGACGATCCCCGAGCGGATCACGTAACTGCGCGCTCCATCGAAGCCGTCGACCCGGTACAGAAATGACAGCGAGGCGAGCTCCTGGCGCAGGCGTACGATCTCGTCGCGCGCATTTGCCAGGCGATCCCAGCGGTCGCGGAGCTGCGCGGCATACTCGTAATGCATGCCAGCGGCAGCAGCCTGCATACGGGCTCGCAGCAGATCGAGGGGCGCGTCGCTCATGCCGTTCAGGAACGCGCGAGCCAGCGCGACACGGTCGTGGTAGGTGGCCTCGGTACAGCCGCTCGCGCACGGAGCGAGGCAGCGCAAGGTTTCGGCACGCCAGCAGCGCGGCGGATCCGGCTGCGTCCTGAACAGCTCGTACTGATCGGCGAAGCGCAGCGCCACGCGGCTCGGACAATCGGCGAGCTCGAGCAGGTCGTTGAGCTCGCGCACCACCGCGGCAGCGCGCAGACGCCCGCGCACTGGGCCGAAGACGCCACGATTGCGCGGCGTCGGCTGCGCGACGGCCAGCACGCGGGCGGCCGGCTGCGCACTGATCTGCAGGAACGCCAGGCCGGGCTGGTTCTTCTGGTGCACGTTTAGCGGCGGCCGAAAGCGTCGGATCAGGCGAAGCTCCTCGAGTAGCGCCGCGAACTCGTCGTTCACGTAGGTCCAGGCGATGCGCTCGGTGTGCGTGATGATCTCGGAAGCCTTCTGGTCGGCTGGCGCGCACAGGTATGACAGCAAACGTGACCGGACGCGGATGGACTTGCCGACGTAAAGCACCATTCCGGCCGGGCCGAGCATGCGGTATACGGCGGGCCGGTTCTCGGCATGGGTGCGCACCTGCTCGCGCAGCGCGGCGCGCTGCCCCACACCGGTCAACGCTGGCATTGCGGGCAGTAGAAGGCGGAGCGGTTCGAGAGTACCGCGCGCTTGATTGCGGTGCCGCAGGTCGTGCAGGGCTGTCCCGCGCGGTCGTAGACGCGTAACCGAGGCTCGTAGCCGCCGGGGTCACCCTGCGCGTCGCGGTAGTCACGGAACGTCGTGCCGCGCGCGCCGATCGCCTCAGCGAGCACCTCTCGCAGCGTCTCGCGCAGCCGCCGCGTATCCTCGCGGCGCAGTGTGTTCGCGCGCCGGCTCGGCCGGACGCCGGCCCGAAACAGCGCCTCGTTCGCGTAGATGTTGCCGATCCCGGCGACGCGACGTTGATCGAGCAGCCAGTTGCGGATGGGCGAGCGCGACGTGCGGGTCAACGCATGCAGTCGTTCGGGCGTGAATTCGTCCTCGAGCGGTTCGACGCCCAGCTCCGTGGTTCGCAGCGCCCAATCGCCGGGCGTGTACACATCGACGCGCCCGAATCGGCGCACGTCATCGAACAGCAGCTCGGTCTCGTTGTCGAGCTGAAAGCGCACGGTCACGTGAGCCATGCCGGCGGCGGCCGGTGCGTCGGAGGTGAGCAGGCGACCGGTCATGCCGAGGTTGAACGCCAACACGGGCCCTTCCGCCAGCCGGAGCAGGACATTCTTGCCGCGGCGCTCCACGGCGGCGAGCGTGGCGCCTGCGACCGCATCATGCAGCCGCTCGGGATCCGTGGTACGGCCCAACACGTCCGGGTGGCGAACCGCGACGCTCAGGATGCGGCGGCCCAGTAGTCTGGGTCGCAGGTCGCGGACGATCGTCTCGGCTTCGGGCAGCTCCGGCATCGCTCACTGCGCGACGAGTGCTCGCCAACCGATGTCCTGGCGATAGTGGCGTCCCTCGAACCGAATCGCCGCCGCGGCGGCGCGGCTTCGGCTCGCCGCCTCGGCCAGCGTTGGAGCCAGCGCGGTCACCGACAGCACGCGACCGCCAGCGGTGACCAGCCGGCCCTGCTCGTCACGCTTCGTGCCCGCGTGAAAGACGACTACGTCCTCGGCCGTTTCCACGTCTTCGGGAATTCGAATCGGCTTACCTGTGTCGTAGTGCCCGGGATATCCGCGCGAAGCCAGCACCGTGGTCAGCGCGGCCCCCGGCCTCCAGCGCATGGGCTCAGCAGGGAGCGGCTCGCCTCGGGCGATCGAAAGCATCGGCTCCAGGAGCGACGACTTCAGCAGGGGCAGGAGCGCCTGCGTTTCCGGATCGCCGAAGCGAGCATTGAACTCGATCACCACGGGTCCGGCCGCCGTTTCCATGAGACCGGCGTACAGCAAGCCCGTGAACGGGCAGCCATCGTCACGCAGCGCCGCGAGCGTAGGGAGGAACACACGCTCGCGGACGCTGTCCAGGAAATCGGCGGCGAGCCGCGCCACCGGAGCGTAGGCGCCCATGCCGCCCGTGTTGGGTCCGGTCTCGGCCTCGCCCACACGCTTGTGGTCCTGCGCCGGAAGCAGCGGCAGGACGCCGTGCCCGTCCGTCAGGGCGAAAACGGACACCTCCTCGCCTTCGAGCCGCTCCTCGATCACGATCTCGGCGCCCGCCTCGCCGAAGTCGCCGCGGACCAGCATTGCCCGGCTCGCCATGACCGCATCCTCGGGCGTGTCACAGATCACGGCGCCCTTGCCCGCGGCGAGCCCGGAGGCCTTCACCACCAACGGTCGATCCTGCGCCCGGATGTAGGCCTCGGCCGCAGTGGCTTCGGTAAATGTACGGTATCCGGCGGTGGGCACGCCAGCCCGCGCCATGAGCTCCTTGGCGTAGGCCTTCGACGCTTCGATCGCGCTGGCGGCGCGGGTCGGGCCGAAGACAGGGATGCCATGGCGGGTCAGGACATCGACGATACCGGCGGCCAAGGGCGCCTCGGGACCGATCACCACGAGGTCGACGCGCTGGTTTTCAGCCCACCCGGCGATCGGCTGCAGCTCGGTGACGTCGAGGGGGAGGGCCCGGGCAAGGCCGTGTGTGCCGCCGTTGCCTCGGGTGACGAACAGCTCGGCGTCCGGCGCATCGCGGCGCAGCTTCCAGAGCAGGGCGTGCTCGCGACCGCCGTTGCCGACCACCAGAACTTTCATGCGAGCGGGACCGGGAAGGGAAGCGGGATCGCGCGCGACGCTCCCATGGTGCGGCTCGGTCGGCGATCGCGCAAACCGCCGCGGCGGATGTCCGGATTCTACGTTTTCCAGCCGTCGGTGAAGGCGTCGCGCATGCGGCGCGCGGCATCGCCGACGTGTGACGCAAAGGAGCCGGCATCCTCGGCGTACGCGCGGGCGGCGGAGGCCATATCCTGCGTGTAGGGACTGCGTTCATCGCCGCGGCGGCGATACTCGCCGCGGAGCACGCGGTCGTACTGGCCCTCCTGGATCCAGTCGCGGAGTTCCGCCACGCGCAGAACCGGGAAGGGGTGCGTGGCGAGGAGCAGGTTGAGGACCTTGAAGACGGAATCGGCGACGTCGCCGCTCTCGCGATACTCTTCGGCCTGTCGCATGAACTCGCCGAGGTCGAGCTCATCGGCGTTGCCGCCACCGGCGAGCTTCATGAACGTCCACATTGCGGCGTCGGGTTTCTGCGAGGCGAGCAGCCCGGCGCGGTCAGCAGACAGCTCGCTCTTGCGGCTCCACTCGAGAAGCCCGATGAGCACGCCTCTGGCGGCCAGTCCGACGATCGGGAATCCGGCGGTGGCCAGGCGCAGCAGCAGCACCATCATGGTGCGGTAGAGGACATGCCCCGACATGATGTGGCCGAGCTCGTGGCCGAGCAGGAAGATGAGTTCCTCATCAGCCAGCAGGCGGACCGATCCGGAGTTGAGGATGATGAACGGCTGAGCCATCCCGTAGGCGCCAGCATTGACGATCGGCGTTTGCGATACGAAGAGCGGATGGTGCGGCGTGTCCATGGTGCGCAGCACGTCCTGATAGTGGGCGTGCAGCTTGGGGAATTGGCGTTCGCTGACGCGCACGGCATTCGCCTGGAACGCCAGGCGGATCGGCTTCTCGCCGAAGAAGCCGAACAGCTTGCGCAGCACCTCGTCGAAGGCCGGAATCCTGCGCAGCGCCGCCAGTGCGGCGCGGTCGGCCGGATGTTCCCAGGATTCGGCGCTGATGTCGTGGAGAATGAGGCGGCCGTCGTGCCGCTCGAGTGATTCGGGCATGGGACTCCGGGTGTTGGCGTTGGCGGCCGTACGGCTGCGCCGACGCCCTGGTTTCGTGTTTCCTAGGCTCGCAGCGCCTGGTCGAGATCCGCGATCAGATCCTCGGCGTCCTCGATACCGACCGAGAGTCGCACGAGCCCATCGGTGATCCCCATCGCCTCACGCCGCTCCCTGGCGACGGACGCGTGCGTCATGATTGCCGGGTGCCCGATCAGGCTTTCGACGCCGCCGAGGCTCTCCGCCATGGCGAAGAGGCGCACGTGTTCGATGAGCCGCCGTGCCCGCTCGAGCGAACCCATTTCCAGGCTCAGCATGCCGGTAAAGCCGCACATCTGCGACTTCGCCAGCGCGTGCTGCGGGTGCGAGGCCAGCCCGGGGTAGTAGACGTGCTCGACGCCGTCGTGCTGCTCGAGGAACTCGGCGATGCGCTGCCCGTTGGCGTTGTGCTGCTGCATGCGGACATGGAGCGTCTTGGTGCCGCGCAGCACGAGCCAGCAATCCATCGGGCCGGGTACGGCGCCGGCGGCCTTCTGCAGGAACCGCAGCTCATCGGCGATGCCGTCGTGGTTCGTGACGACGATGCCGCCGATGACGTCGGAGTGGCCGTTCAGGTATTTCGTGCTCGAGTGAACGACGAGGTCCGCGCCGAGCTCGAGGGGCCGCTGGTTGTACGGTGAAGCGAAGGTGTTGTCGACGCACAGCTGGATGCCCGCTTCGCGCGCGATCTGCGCAGCGCCGCGTAGATCGGTGATGCGCATCATCGGATTCGTCGGCGTCTCGAGATGGAGCAGTCGCGTCCGCGGGCGTAGTGCGCGACGCACATTGTCGAGGTCGCGCGAGTCGACGAAACTGAACTCGAGTCCGAGGCGGCTCAAGACGTGTTGGAACATGCGCGTCGTGCCGCCGTAGGTGTTCTCCTCGGTGACCACATGATCGCCGGCGGAGAGTCGCTTCACCACGGCTTCGATGGCGGCCAGGCCGCTGGCGAAGGCAATGCCGTGCCTGCCGAGCTCGAGGGCCGCAATGTTGCGCTCCAAGGCTTCGCGCGTGGGATTCTGTACGCGCGCGTACTCGTAACCGGCGCGAGGCTTGCCCAGAGCCTCCTGCACGTACGTCGAGGTCTGGTAGATCGGCGGCATGATCGCGCCGGTGGTGGGATCCGGCGCCTGTCCCGCATGGACGGCGCGGGTGCCGAAGCGCTGGCGGGTCTGATCATTCATGCGTCCGTCCGGATGAAGTTGCACGGCGAAGAATAGGGGCCGAATGGAGAACGGGGCAAAGTCGGGCGACGCGACCGGAGCCGGCCCAGGGCTCGCACACGAGGTCGTGATCGCCGAGCAGTCCAGCCCGCTGCAGTGGGTGTACTTCCTTCACGGCATCTTCGGCGCGGGTCGCAACTGGGGCACGGTGGCGCGGCGTCTGGTCGAGGCGCGGCGGGACGTGGGCGCGGTGCTCGTCGATCTCCGCGAGCACGGCGGCTCGCGCGGCTTCGAGCCGCCCCACACCGTGACCGCGGCTGCCGGGGACCTCTGCAGGCTCGTGACGGCCACGGGCCGAGCGCCCACGGCCGTGGTCGCTCATTCGTTCGGCGGCAAGGTCGCGCTCGCCTACACACGCGCGTGCGCGCAGGCACCTGATCAGCTCTGGCTGGTGGATGCGACGCCCGCTGCGCGCCCGGAGCCGAGCGGAGACGCCTGGACGCTGCTCGGCATACTCCGCTCGCTGCCGGACGAGTTCGAGAGCCGCGACGCGTTGATCGACGCGCTGGGCGAGCACGGCACGGCCCGGCCCGTGGCACAGTGGATCGCGACGAACCTGGAGCGCGTCGAGCGGGATGGCGGCGCGACCTACCGCTGGCGCTTCGACCTCGACGCGCTGGAATCGCTGCTGCGTGATTTCTTTCGCGAAGACCTCACCGGTATCGCCGAAGATCCGCCATCCGGTCTGGAGGTGCACGTCATTCGGGCATCGACGTCGAGCGTGCTCGATGAGGACACGCTCGACCGCCTGGAACGCGCGGCTGCGGCGTCGCCCCGCGTCCACCTCCACCGCGTCGAGGGCGGACACTGGCTGAACCTGGACAACCCTGACGCGCTGCTGGAGCTGCTCATCGGCTCCGTGTAACACGCGAGCTGCAGTCCGCGACAACCGGAGCGTGCGTTGACACCGCTGAATGGCGCGCTCTAGCATGGCGCCTGGCGACCGCTCGCAGGCGGGCAGGGGAGAGGACGATTGGCGGCGAGTCCGATGGCCGATGGGTTGATGGTGAGCGTTTCCGGCGTGCGTGGGCGCGTCGGCGAAGGGCTGACGCCAGAGGTCGTCGCGGCATTCGCCTCCGCGTTCGCGGCGTGGGCACGCCGGCAGGCGCACGGCGCGGCGACGCGCATCGTGATCGGACGTGACTCGCGTACCTCGGGGCCGATGTTCCTGCGCGCCGCTGTCAGTGGGCTGCAGTCGGTCGGCTGTGATGTAATCGATGTCGGCCTGGCGCCGACGCCCACCACGCTGATGGCCGTGCGCCATCACCACGCCGGCGGCGGCATCGTCATCACGGCGAGCCATAATCCGGTTGAATGGAACGCGCTGAAGCTCGCCTCGGCGGAGGGCATGTTTCTCGATGCCGAGCAGGCCGCCGCCATGCGGACGTTCCTGGATGGTGGCATCAGACGGGCCGGGTGGGACGCGCTGGGCGATGTCGCCACCGATGCGGGCGCGGTCGACCGCCACCTCGCCGCGGTGCTCCGGCTGCCGTATCTCGACATCGAGGGCCTCCGCAAAAGGCGCTTTCGCGTTGCGCTGGACTGCGTGCATGGTGCCGGCGCCGTGCTGCTGCCGCGGCTTCTGGAGTCGCTCGGCTGCGAGGTCATCGGCATCGGCCTCGAGCCGGACGGCCGGTTCCAGCGAGAGCCGGAGCCGGTGGCCGCGAACCTGGGCGCGCTCGAGCGCCTGGTCGTCGAGACCGGCGCGCAGCTGGGAATGGCGACCGACCCGGACGCCGATCGGCTGTCGCTGGTGAGTGACAAGGGTCAGGCCATCGGCGAAGATCTGACACTGGCGCTCGCAACCCGATTGGTGCTGCGACACGAGCGGGGGTCGGTGGTCGCCAACCTGTCGACCAGTCGGGTGGTCGAGGACGCGGCCGACGAGGCCGGCGTACCGTTCGTCCGCGCCGCGGTCGGCGAAATCAACGTCGCCAGACGCATGCAGGCAGAGGGCGCCGTCATCGGCGGAGAGGGCAACGGCGGGGTGATCCTGCCGGTCGTGCACCACACGCGAGACGCGGCCGTGGCTGCAGCGTTGATCCTACAGCTGCTGCTCGAGACGCAGGTCAGCCTCGCGGAGCACGTGTCCCGCCACCCGAGCTACACGATCGTGAAGGCAAAGCTGCCGCACCGTGGCGACGCGCTCGAGCCGATCTACACGAGCTTGCAGGCGCGCCTGGCACCGCCAGTCTGCGACCGTCAGGATGGGTTGTGGCTGGCCTGGCCCGAGGAGCGCAAGTGGGTGCACCTGCGGCCATCGGGAACGGAGCCGATCATCCGCATCATCGCCGAGGCGCCGGTGCGGCAGACGGCCGAGGAGCTGATCGAGATGGCGCGGGTCACGCTGGCGAGCGGCGCCTGACCCACGTCCGCCGAGCCGGCGTGGCGGCCGCTCGGCGCCGCGATCGCATCCGGCCGGCAACTTGCAGTTCTTCGCCACGGGTTCCGATTATCCGAGCCTGTGGGTTTCGGTCCCGGAAGCCCGTACCCTACGGAGTACCACGATGTGCGGCATTGTAGGCTATATCGGCACGAAGACCGCGGCCCCGCTCCTGCTGGACGGGCTGCGGCGCATGGAGTACCGGGGTTACGACTCCGCGGGCATCGCCGTGTTCGAGCCCGGCGGGCTGACCACGCGCAAGGCGCCGGGCAAGATCGCGGCACTGGAAGCGCTCCTGGGTAACGGTGGCTCGCCGATCGGGACGTGCGGGATCGCGCATACCCGCTGGGCCACGCACGGCGCACCCAATGAGGTGAACGCGCACCCTCACTCGGACTGCAGCCGCGACGTGGTGGTGGTGCACAACGGCATCATCGAGAACGCAGGAACGCTGCGCCGGAAACTCGAGAGCCTCGGTCACACGTTCCAGTCCGAGACGGACACGGAGGTCGTGGCGCACATGATCGAGGAGACCTACGACGGCGGACCGCTGGAGGAGGCGGTGCGCGCGGCGCTGTCGCAGATCGAAGGCACATACGGTCTGGCCATCCTGAGCGCGCACGAGCCGCGCAAGATCGTCGCAGCGCGCAAAGGCAGTCCACTGCTGCTCGGGATCGGCGATGAGGGCGAGTATTTCGTGGCCAGCGATGTGGCCGCGGTGCTGGCGCACACGCGGCAAGTCGTCTACCTCGACGACGGCGAGATGGCGGTGCTCACGGAGACGGGTTATGAGATTCAGTCGCTGAAGGGCAAGCCGATCTCGAAGCAGATCGACGAGATCACGTGGGATCTCGAGGCGATCGAGAAGGGCGGTTTCGAGCACTTCATGCTGAAGGAGATCATGGAGCAGCCCGAGACGCTGCGGAACACGATGCGCGGACGGCTGCTCGAGGAAGAGGGAAACGTGAAGCTGGGCGGTGTGACTCTCAGCAACGAGCAGCTACTGAGCATCGAGCAGATCATCATCACGGCGTGCGGGACCTCATGGCACTCGGCATTGATCGGCGAGTACATGCTCGAGGAGTTGGCGCGACTGCCGGTCGAGGTCGAGTACGCGTCGGAGTTCCGGTATCGCAACCCTGTGATCAAGCCGAATACGCTGGTCATCGCGATCAGCCAGTCGGGCGAGACGGCGGACACGTTGGCCGCGTTGCGCGAGGCGCGCCAGCGTGGTGCCACGGTCATGGGCATCGTCAACGTGGTCGGCTCGACCATCGCCCGCGACACCGATTTCGGCATGTACCTGCATGCCGGTCCGGAAATCGGCGTGGCGTCGACCAAGGCGTTCACCAGTCAGGTCGTCGCGCTCTGCCTGTTCACCGTCCTGCTCGGCCGGCTGCGGGAGCTCTCGCTGATCCAGGGGCGCGAGATCATCGCCGCGCTGCGGCGGCTACCGGATCAGGTCGAGCAGGTCCTCGAGCTGAACGAGGCGATCCGTGAGCTGGCGCGCATCTACAAGGCCGCGCCGAACGTCCTGTATCTCGGTCGAGGGTCGAATTTCCCCGCCGCGCTGGAAGGTGCGCTGAAGTTGAAGGAGATCAGCTATATCCACGCCGAGGGGTACCCCGCGGCAGAGATGAAGCACGGACCCATCGCGCTGATCGACGAAAAGATGCCCGTCGTCGTCATCGCGCCAAACGACGCGGTGTACAGCAAGGTCTTGTCGAACGTCGAAGAGGTGAAGGCGCGTGGCGGCCGTGTGATCGCGGTGGTGACCGAGGGCAACCGTGATCTGGTGGGGATGGTCGATCATGTAATCCCGATCCCACAGACGATCGATCTGCTGACGCCGATTCTCGCGACCGTGCCGCTCCAGCTCCTTGCCTACCACATCGCCGTGATGCGAGGCTGCAATGTCGACCAACCGCGAAACCTCGCCAAGTCGGTGACTGTCGAGTAGCCGGTGCGGGTGCTGCTCCAGCGCGTGGAGCGAGCGGAGGTCAGGATCGACGGCCGTTCGGTAGCAGCCATCGGCCGTGGCTACTTGCTGCTCGTGGGCTTTCACGGCGCGGATAGCGTTGCGGCGCTCGACTGGATGGCGACGAAGGTGAGCGGCCTGCGCCTGTTCGCCGATGAAGCCGGCAAGATGAACCGCGACCTGGACGACGTGGCAGGGCAAGTCCTGGTGGTCAGCCAGTTCACGCTGTACGGCGATGCAAGGAAGGGCCGGCGGCCGAGCTTTGTTGCGGCTGCCGAACCGGAAACGGCCGTGAGCCTGTATCGGCGGTTTCTGACGGCCCTCGAGTCGCGTTTGCCGGAGCGCGTTCAATCCGGTGAGTTCGGCGCGTTGATGCAGGTCGAGCTCGTCAATGACGGACCGGTCACGCTGCTGCTGGAGCGGTGACCGTGGCCGACGCGGCAGCACCCCCCGTGATCCTTGCCTCGGCGTCGCCCCGCCGTTCCGAGCTGCTCCGGATGCTGGGTGTGGCGTTCGAAGTCATGCCCGCCAGTGTCGATGAGACGATCGTCAGCGGTGAGTCACCGACCGTGATGGCCGAACGCCTGGCGCGCGAAAAGGTCGAGTGGGTCGCGGCCCGGCGACCGGAAGCGCTGGTGATCGGCAGCGATACGGTCGTGCTGGTGGAAGACGGTGTGCTCGGCAAGCCTGCGGACGCGCGCCAGGCCATCGAGATGCTGATGCTGCTGCAGGGTCGTGAGCACCGCGTGGCGAGCGGCGTCGCCGTGGCCGCCCCTGGCGGCGGGATCGAGCAGTCGCTCGAAGTCGTGCGCGTGCGCATGCGACCGTTCGGCAAGGCCATTGCGGAAGCGTACGTGCGCACGGGAGAGCCACTCGACAAGGCCGGCGCCTACGGGATCCAGGGGTACGGCGCGACGCTCGTGGATTACATCGAGGGCGATTTTTTCGCGGTGATGGGTCTGCCGATCGCGCGCATGATTTCGCTGCTCCGGGCGCTCGGCTGGGAGTACGATTTCACGGGTTTCCGACCGCTTCAGGGCTGAGGCATGGACGCGATCCTGGCGATCGATCAGGGAACCACCGGGACCACCTGCTTGGTGGTCGGGGTGGACGGCGCTGTGCATGGCCGCGGCTACTCCGAATTCCGGCAGCACTTTCCGCGGCCCGGGTGGGTCGAGCACGACGCGGAGGAGATCTGGAGCGTCACGCAGCGGGTGGCCCGCGAGGCGGTCGAGCAGGCGCGTTCCGTCGGCGCGCGGACGCGGGGCATCGGCATCACCAATCAGCGCGAGACGGTGGTGCTCTGGGACCGGGCCACCGGCAGACCGGTCCACCCGGCGATCGTCTGGCAGGATCGGCGGACCGCGGCGCGCTGCCGGGCGTTGAACGAGGGGGGACACGAAGCGGACATCCGCTCGCGTACCGGTCTGGTGATCGATCCCTACTTCTCGGCCACCAAACTCGAGTGGCTGCTCGAAAACGTTCCGGATGCGCGGCGCCGCGCCGAGACCGGCGAACTTGCCGCAGGCACGATCGACAGCTGGCTGATCTGGAAGCTGACGGGCGGCGCGGTCCACGCGACGGATCCGACGAATGCCAGCCGCACGCTGCTCTTCGACATCGATGCACTGGATTGGAGCGAGCCGTTGCTCGACCTCTTCGGTGTACCTGAATCGATCCTGCCGGAGGTTCGGCCGTCGGCCGGCGTATTCGGTGAGGTGGCGGCCTCGGTGATCGGCGAGCCACTGCCGGTTGCGGGCGTGGCGGGGGATCAGCAGGCGGCGCTGTTCGGTCAGGGTTGCTGGCAGACCGGGCTGGCCAAGAACACGTACGGAACGGGGGCATTCCTGCTCCTGCACACCGGTGCCCAGCGGGTGGAATCGCGCCACGGGCTGCTGACGACGGTCGCATGCGATGTGAACGGCGGTGCCGCGTACGCGCTGGAGGGTGCGATCTTCATTGCGGGCGCCGCCGTCCAGTGGCTGCGCGACGGCCTCGGTATCATCGAGCGCGCCAACGAAACGGCCGCGCTTGCGAGCCAGCTGGAGTCCAATGACGGGGTGTACTTCGTGCCGGCCTTCGTCGGCCTCGGAGCGCCGCATTGGGAGCCGGAGGCGCGGGGCACCATCGTCGGCCTCACACGCGGAACCACGCGGGCGCACCTGGCGCGTGCGGCGCTCGAAGCCATGGCGTACAGCACGCGTGAGGTGCTGCACGCCATGGAACAGGATTCCGGCGTGGCAGCGCGAGAGTTGCGCGTCGATGGTGGGGCCGCTGCAAACGATTGGCTGATGCAGTTCCAGTCGGATATCACCGGCCTCGGTGTGCGCCGGCCGACCGTACTGGAGACGACCGCGCTCGGCGCGGCCGGGCTGGCCGGCATTGCCGTCGGTGTCTGGCGCGACGGCGACGCGTTCCTCGGCTCTCGCGCCGCGCCGGACCGCTTCGAGCCGGTGATGCCGGCGGGCGAGCGCGAATGCCTCGCCGCTGGCTGGCAGCGCGCCGTTACTGCCGCACGGACCTGGGCCCACGCGCTGAGCGATGGCTGAGCCCCCACTGCGCATTGCGGTGTGCGGCGCGGGACGCGCGGCCGGGCCAATTCTGGCAGAAGCGCTCGCAGTTGGCGGCGCGCTGGGCCGCGCGGGCGCCATTGTTCTGTGCGGCGGGCTGGGCGGAGTCATGGAGGCCGTGGCGCAAGGCGCCTCCGACGCCGGAGCGCTGACCGTCGGCATCCTGCCCGGCCCGGACGCAGGCGCGGCGAATCCCCACATCGCACTGCCGTTGCCCACCGGCATGGGCGAGACGCGCAACGCGTTGCTGGTCCGGATGGCCGAGGCCGTGATCGCGATCGGCGGCGAGTGGGGCACGCTGTCCGAGGTTGCTCTGGCCATGAAGATCGGTCGTCCGGTGGTGCTGCTGAAGCCCGACCTCGCCGCCGGTCTTGGCCTGGACCAGGTCGGGACCGCCGAGGAAGCCGCCGACGTTGCACTGCGTCGTGCCGCCGAGCTGCGCCGGCGAGTCGCGGGCGCACCGGTGGCGCGGGCGGTCACCGGCGCCGTGTGGGAGCGCGGCGAGTGAGGCTCGGCCTAGTCATGGCGGCGCTGCTGGTCTCGGCGGCAGCGCCGCTACGCGCCCAGGTCCGGGCCGTGGATCCGCCAGCGGGCGACGTGGCCGCGCAGGACGTGGAGCCGGTGGACGGCACCGGCGTGCGTTTGCTCCGTGGGGCAGAACCGGCACCGGCCGCGGAAGCACGCGCGTCCGATCGCTGGCTCGCCGAGGACAAGCTCAAGCACTTCTTCATGTCCTACGCGACTACCGTAGCGACGTACGCAGCTGTCCGCTCGGCAGGCGTCGATGCGACCGCCGGCGTGTCCCTGGCCGCCGCGGCGGGCGTGGTCGCCGGAATCGGCAAGGAACTGTACGACGTGCGCTCGAGCGGGCCGTTCAGCGTGCGTGATCTGGTTTGGGATGGGCTAGGTATCGCGCTGGGCGTCGGACTGGCGGCCGCCGCTCGCTGATGGAGCTGCTCGTCGTCATCCTGGTCGCGACACTCGGTGTGGGCGCGGCACTCTACCCGCTGCTGACCCGCTCGCGCCGGAACGCACCGCCCGCCGACCTCGGCACTGACGCGGGCGTTGCCGCACGCGTGCGGGACTACCGCGCCGCACTGCGCGCGGGCACCTACTGCGTTCGCTGCGGCACGGCCAATCCATCGGCAAGTCGCTATTGCGGCGAGTGCGGGGCGAGGCTCACCGCCGCCTTGGAATGAGCACCGTCGATCTTCGAAGTGATACGGTGACGCGACCGACGCCGGGGATGCGCCAGGCCCTGGCGAACGCGATCGTGGGGGACGACGCGCTGGGCGACGACCCGACCGTGCAGCAGCTCGAGGAGCGAGTCGCGGCACTGCTCGGCAAGCCTGCCTCGCTCTTCCTGCCGAGCGGCATCATGGGCAACCAGATCGCCGTGCACCTGCTGGCACGTCGCGCCACGGAGGTCGTCCTCGACGCCACCGCCCATATTCTAGATTGGGAGGACGGCGCTGCCGCGGCCTGGTCCGGCGTCCAGCTCCGAGCGGCTGCGGGGGTCGGAGGGCTACTCGATGCGCCAGCCGTACGAGCGGCGATCCGCGAGCCGAGCGTCTACCGGCCGGCGACGACGCTGGTCTGTATCGAGAATACGCACAACGCATCCGGCGGCCGAGTGCTGCCGCTGAAAACCATGCGCGAGATTCGCGCAGTGGCAGCCGAGCACGGGCTACCGGTGCATCTGGACGGGGCCCGGCTGTGGAATGCGGCCGCAGCGTCGGCAGTTGCCGAACGCGATTTCGCGGCCTGTGCCGATACGGTGATGGTCACCCTGTCGAAGGGCCTGGGCTGCCCCGTCGGATCGATGCTGGCCGGCGAGCAGGACGTGATCGAGCGCGCGCGTCGCCTGCGACGTCGCTTCGGCGGCACGCTCCGGCAGGCCGGCATCCTGGCGGCCGCCGCACTCTACGCGTTGGATCACCACCGCCAGCGGCTGACCGAGGATCATACTCGCGCCAAACGGCTTGCCGCGAGCGTGGCGCGTGTCGCCGACCTCGACATCCCGGTTCCCGAAACGAACATCGTCATGATCGAGCTGCACGACCGCTCGGCCGACTCCTCGACGATCGCCGAGCGTGCCCGGGCAGCCGGTGTGCTGGTCTCCGAGTTCGGGCGACGTCGCATTCGGCTGGTGACGCACCTCGATATCGATGACGCCGCCATCGAGCGCGCGACCGAGGTGCTGGGCCGCCTGCTACAGGCGGCCTGAAGCGCTATCGCGACGGCCGATCGGACCCTGTTTTCATGCCGTCCGATTCACTACTTTCAGAGAGCCGACTGGAACGTTCTGTCGTCTCCGAGTTCCCACCACAACGCGGATAGGCGCGGATGCCTGCAGTGGAGGTCAGTCAGGAAAAGCAGAAGGCGCTCAG
Organism: Longimicrobiales bacterium; assembly: GCA_050732635.1. Lineage (GTDB taxonomy): Bacteria > Gemmatimonadota > Gemmatimonadetes > Longimicrobiales > RSA9 > JBOHRE01. The sequence continues at coordinate 48,363 of JBOHRE010000002.1, forward strand.
CCTCGCGATCACGCAGATCGAGCGTGCCTATGGCAAGGGCTCGATCATGCGCATGGGCGCCGACGGTGCGCGCGTCCAGATCGAGGCGATCCCCACCGGAGCGATCAATCTGGATGCCGGCATCGGCATCGGCGGGATACCGCGTGGCAGGATCACTGAAATCTATGGCCCCGAGTCGAGCGGCAAGACCACATTGTGCCTGCATGTGATCGCGAATGCTCAGCGTGCGGGCGGCGTGGCTGCATTCGTCGACGCCGAGCATGCACTGGACATCGAGTATGCACGCAAGCTCGGGGTCGATGTGGAGAACCTGCTCGTCAGCCAACCGGATACCGGCGAGCAGGCGCTGGAGATCGCCGAGGTGCTGATCCGCAGCGGTGCCGTCGACGTCGTCGTGATCGATTCCGTTGCAGCGCTCGTACCGCGCGCCGAGATCGAGGGCGAGATGGGTGACTCCCACGTCGGACTCCAGGCGCGGCTGATGAGTCAGGCGCTGCGCAAGCTGACCGGTGCGGTGAACCGCTCGCATACATCGGTCGTCTTCACCAACCAGATCCGCGAGAAGATCGGCGTCATGTTCGGCAACCCGGAAACGACCTCCGGCGGACGCGCACTGAAATTCTATGCCAGCCTGCGATTGGACATCCGACGCGTTGGTGCGATCAAGGACGGTCAGGAGATGGTCGGCAACCGCACGCGAGTGAAAGTCGTGAAGAACAAGGTGGCGCCGCCGTTCAAGCAGGCCGAGTTCGACATCATGTACAACGAAGGGATCAGTCACACGGGTCTGCTGGTCGACATCGGCGTCGAGTGCGGCATCGTCGACAAGTCCGGCGCCTGGTTCTCGTACGGCGATACGCGGCTCGGCCAGGGTCGCGAGAACGCGAAGCAGTTCCTCAAGGAGAATCAGGAGCTGGCCCGCGAAATCGAGCAGAAGGTGCGCGCCGAGCTGGGTATGCGCGGCGTCGGCGGCGCGAGCAGCAGCGAGGAGGATTACGGCGCCTTCGAATGACGCCCGGGCCGCGCCGCGTGCGCACCACGCTTCGCTCCACGGTGGCTCCGGCACTCTGCCGGAGCCACTCTTTTTGGCGGCTGCGACTCGCGCCCGTCCAAGCCGACGCTATATTGAACGTCATGAAGTCGGACGATATTCGAGCCGGGTTTCTCGGCTTCTTCGAGCGCAACGGCCACTCCATCCAGCCGAGCTCGAGTCTGGTTCCGGCGGATGACCCGACGCTGCTCTTCACCAACGCCGGCATGGTCCAATTCAAGCGGGCGTTCCTGGGCGACGTGCGTCTGCCATACCGGCGCGCCGTGACATCGCAGCGGTGCCTGCGGGTGAGCGGCAAGCACAACGACCTCGAGGAGGTCGGCGTTACGCCGCGGCATCACACGCTGTTCGAGATGCTGGGCAATTTCTCCTTCGGCGACTACTTCAAGCGCGAGGCCATCGGCTATGCCTGGCAGCTACTCACCGAGGAGCTGGGTCTGCCACGCGGGCGGCTGTGGGCCACGGTACACCACGCCGACGACGAGGCCGCCTCGCTCTGGCAGGAGGTTGCGGGCCTGGCGCCGGCTCGCATCATCCGGCTCGGGGACCGCGACAACTTCTGGCAGATGGCCGAGACCGGGCCCTGCGGACCGTGCTCGGAAATTCATTTCGACCGACGGCCCGCAGCCGAGTTGGGCGGCCGGCTGTCGCCGGAAGCGTTCGTTGCCTTGACCGAGCGAAACGAGATCCTCGAATTCTGGAATCTCGTATTCATGCAGTTCGACCGCGGCGCGGATGGCGAGTTGAGTCCGTTGCCGGCGCCCTCGATCGATACCGGCATGGGCCTGGAGCGGCTGGCCGTGCTGCTGTCGGGCGTGAGCTCGACGTACGAGACGGACCTGTTCGTGCCCCTGATCGAACGTGCCGTCGATATCGTGGGTGAGCCCTATACGGCCGATTCGGAGCGCGGCGTATCGTACCGCGTGCTCGCGGACCACGCTCGAGGCGTGGCGTTCCTCCTCGCGGATGGCGTGTTTCCGGGCAACCAGGACCGGGGCTACGTGCTGCGACGCATCCTGCGTCGCGCGGTGCGTCATGCCTGGCTGCTCGGGCGTCGTGAGCCGACGCTCGTCGGTGTCGTCGATGAGGTGATCGAGCGCATGGGCCGCGCCTATCCGGAGCTCCGGCAGCGCCGGAGCCACTTGCTGCACACGACGCGCACCGAGGAGGAGCGCTTTCTGGAAACGATCGATGCCGGTATGGCCCGACTCGAAGAGTTCGCGCCCGTGCGCACCGCGGCGGGTAGCACGGCGCCGGCCGTTATTGCGGGGACCGATGCGTTCCGCCTGTACGACACCTACGGCTTTCCGCTCGATCTGACGGAGCTGATCGCGCGAGAGCGGGGCTACATGGTCGACCGTCAGGGATTCGAGCGGGCGATCGAGGAGCAGCGGGAGCGCTCGCGTCAGGATCGCCGCGAGGCGGGGTTCCAGGTCGACACGGATGAGCTGGCTAGCGGCTGGGAGGAGCTCGACGCCGACGTCGATCAGGAGTTCGTCGGCCATCTGGAAACCGCGGTCGAGACCGACGTCGTGGCCTACCGGCGTGAGAACGGCCGAGTCGCGCTCCAGCTTCGGCGCAACCCATTCTACGTGGAGGCCGGCGGGCAGGTGAGTGATCGTGGGATCATCGAAGGTGATGGCTGGGCCGTACTGGTGGACGATGTGCGCCGCGTCGCGGGTCGTGTGGCGGTTCTCGGCGATGTCGAAGGCGAGTTTCCAGGTGGGCAGCAACCGATTCGCGTACATGCAAAGGTCGAGCGGCCGGTGCGCCATGACACCGAGCGCAACCACACCGCGACGCATCTGTTGCATGCCGCGCTCCGAAAGATCCTCGGGCCGCACGTCCTGCAGCGCGGTTCACTGGTCGCGCCGGACCGGCTGCGCTTCGACTTCTCGCACCCGAGGCCCCTCACAGCGGACGAACTCGCGGCCGTGGAAGATGAGGCCAACCGCGCGATTCTCGCGGATTTTGACGTTTGTATCGATTACATCGGCTACGGCGAGGCCGTCGAACGCGGCGCGATGGCATTATTCGGCGAAAAGTACGCCGATGTAGTCCGCGTCATCACGATTCCGGGCGTGAGTATGGAACTGTGTGGCGGCACGCACGTGCGGCATACCGGTGAGATCGGGATGTTGCGCATCATAGCGGAGGGCGGTGTCGCGGCGGGCGTTCGCCGCATCGAGGCGGTGACCGGTACGGCGTCGCAACGGCGCGCACGGGAGCATGAGCAACTGGTGCGGCAGGCTGCGGCGGCATTGCGGACATCGTCGGACCAGATCGTGCACCGGGTCGAACAACTGCTCGAGGAGAATCGTGAGCTCAGGCGGCAGCTCGAGCGAACCCGCCGAGCGGGCGCAGCCGATCTCGTAAGCGAATTGCTCGAGCGGTCGAGCGACGTGGATGGCGCGCGCGTGCTCGCGGCCGAGGTCGACGTTGCGAGTCCGGATGAGCTGCGCGCCCTGGGAGATCGCCTCCGTGAACGGATGCACAGTGGCGTCGTGGTTCTCGCCGCGCGCTATGAGGACAAGACGGCGCTGTTCGGCGTCGTCACCGACGATCTGATCCGCCGCGGCGTGCGTGCCGACCGCATCGTACGCGAGGCCGCTGCGGTGACCGGCGGCACGGGCGGCGGACGACCACACATGGCACAGGGCGGTATCGGCGACCCGTCGAAGCTGGGCGACGCGCTCGAGCGTGCGAAGCAGGTCGTGCGCGAACTGCTGGGCGGGGCATGAGCGCGACCCCGGACGCACTCGGCTGGCTGGCTCAGCGCGCGCACGACGTGCCGGATCGACTGCAACGCCGCATGCGCGAGGCGATCGCGGCGAGTCGTGGCCGTGACGTCGCTACGGTCCTGGGCAACGCGGCCGTGGCCTGCCTCTGCCGAGCGGCCGCGCAACCCGAGCAGCGAAGCGCGGCCGTCGACCTGCTCTCGGCGGACGCGCTGCTCACGCATGGCTGCGAGGCGGCAGCCCTCGACGGCACCGACTCGCTGCGCGCGTTCTGTCGCGAGTTCGGCATCGAGGCGCTCACGGACTCGCTGGCGGCGCGGTGAGCAGTCCGCCAGTCGAGCAGGCACGGGAGCACCTACGGACGCTTTCGCGCGCGGCCCTGAACGCGGCCGATTCGATCGCGGAGGAGATCGTCGAGCTCGCGCACGTCGCAGCGCTCGCGATCAATGGTGGCGGCAAGCTCATGTTTTGCGGCAATGGTGGATCGGCAGCGGACGCGCAGCACCTCGCGACGGAATACGTCGTTCGCTTCACGGCAGACCGTGACGGCTTGCCCGCAATTGCGCTGACGACCGACACATCGTTGCTGACGGCGGCGGCGAACGATCTCGGCTTCGAGCAGGTGTTCGCCCGACAGGTCCGGGCCCTGGGGCGGCGAGGCGACGTGCTGTTTCTGCACTCCACCTCGGGTCGCTCGCCGAACCTGATCGCTGCGGCCGATGCGGCGCGGGAACGTGGCGTGATCAGCATCGCGCTGTTGAGTGCGCGCGGCGGCGCGTTGCGCGAACGGGTCGATCGAGCAGTGCTCGTGCCGACCGAACTGGGCGCCACCACACAGGAACTGCAGCTGGCGATCGGCCACATCATCTGCTCGCTCGTGGAATCGCAGGTCGGCCAGGAGCACGGTGTAGTCAGCGAGCCATGAGCGCAGATCCAGGGCCCGCGCTGGAAGCCGCGCGCGAGCGCGAACGGGCGCAAGCTGCATTTTACCGTGCGCTTGCGGTTCTCGCGGAAGAGGCCGGTGAGGCGGACACGTCACAGCGACTGAACGAGCTACACGCCGATGAGCAGCATCAGCTCTCCCGGCTGACGGCGCGACTCCTGGAAATTGGAAGCGTGCCGGCAGATCTCGCCGAACCCGACGAGACCGATATCGAGCAGGGGCTCGCGGGGTGGCAGCAGCGCGCGCGGTTGCGTGAACGCGAGGAGGTGCGTTTATACGAAGCGCTGCTGCGGCGGGTGTCGGATCCGCCTACGCAGGCAATGTTCGAGGAGTTTCTGCGGGTCGAGCGCCTGCACGAGGGGCAGCTCGGTGGCAAGTGGATGGGCGCGTGAAGGAGATCACGTGCTGGCATTGGAGCTGACCGGAAAGCGAGCGCTCGTGACCGGCGGATCGCGCGGCGTCGGCCGGGCGATCGCCCGCTCGTTGGCGCGTGCCGGTGCGGATGTTTTCATTACCTTTCACCAGCGGGTCGACGACGCCGCAGCGACAGTGCGCGAGTTGACCGAGCTCGGGGTCGAGAGCGGGATGTGGGGCGGCGATCTGGCGGATAGCGGCGCAGTGCGAACCATGTTCGAGGCGGTGGACCGCGCCTTCAGCTCCAGACTGGACATCTTCGTAGGCAATGCGGGCATCTGGCCTCCCCAAGATGTTCCGGTCGCCGCCATGAGTGACGAGCAGTGGCGACGCACTCTCGCGGTGAACTTGGACGCAATGTTCTACACGACGCGCGGTGCAGCTCAGCGACTGGGCGATGCCGGCCGGGTGGTGCTGATCGGCTCGACCGCGGGTCAGCGCGGTGAAGCCGGGCACGCCGACTACGCAGCAAGCAAAGGTGCGCTGATCTCATTCGTCAAGGGAATCGCGATCGAGCTCGCGCCACGAGGAATCACGGTCAACTGCGTGGCGCCGGGCTGGATCGACACGGAGATGGCGTCCGCGCCGTACGTGGGTGGGGGCCGTGAGCGCATCGAGGCGATGATCCCGCTCGGGCGAGTGGCGAGCGTGGAGGACGTCGCCGGTCCGGTGACCTTCCTCTGCTCAGCGCTGGCTCGCCACATTACCGGCGAAGTTCTGAACGTCAACGGAGGCGCAGTCCTATGCGGGTAGATGGCTCTCCCTCTCCCTGGGACGTTGAACAGCAAGCACCGCGCAATGCGGGGCGCCTGCGATCCCAGCTTTCCGCCTGGCTACGCGACCAGGTCGAGGGCTCGCGCGCAGGCGGTGTCGTTTTCGGCCTCTCCGGTGGTATTGACTCGGCGGTCGTCTGCGGTCTGTGCGTGGATGCGCTCGGACCTCGCCGGTGCCTGGCGCTGATCATGCCCATCGAATCGCACGACGAGGATGCACAGCTGGCGCATGCCGTAGCGGAGCGATTCGGCGTCACCGCGATGCGGCTGGACCTGCACGATCCCTTTCGGATGATCCTGCAGCAGCTGGAGGAGGCGAGTCACGGGCTGGATGTGAGCACGCGGCGACAGGGAGCAGAAGCCGCGGAGAGCGGCGTGGCGCTGGCGCGCGCCAACCTGAAGCCCCGACTCCGGATGATCGCCCTCTATTACTTTTCCAACCTGCTCGATTACCGGGTGATTGGCACGGGCAACGCTGCCGAGCGGCTGGTCGGCTACTTCACGAAATGGGGCGACGGTGCGGCCGACCTGGCGCCTCTGGGCGACCTGCTCAAGGTCGAAGTGGTGGCGCTGGCCCGCGAGCTGGGCGTGCCGCAGCGAGTGATTCAGCGACCGCCGTCGGCGGGATTGTGGGCGGGACAGACGGATGAAGAGGAGCTGGGTCTGCGCTACGATGACATCGACCGCTACCTGCTCACCGGCAGCTCGGGAGATGAGGCCGTCGATCGTACGGTGCAACACCGGGTCGATGCGGCACGCCACAAGATCGAGCCGCCCCCGGTCGCGCGGCCGGACTGAAGGCCGTGCACCTCGCGCCGCCGCCGGCGGTCGTGGACGTGGCGCGCACACTCGAGCAGGCTGGATTTCAGGCCTGGGCGGTCGGCGGTGCGGTGCGCGATGCGTTGCTCGGCAAGTCGGCCCAGGATTGGGACATCGCGACTTCCGCACGGCCGGAGCAGGTGCGCGGCCTGTTTCGACGCACCGTGCCGATCGGGATCGATCATGGGACCGTCGGCGTCCTGGCCGGCGACGTGCTCTACGAGGTGACGACGTTCCGCCGGGACGTCGAAACGTTCGGCCGACACGCGGTGGTCGAGTTCGCGGATTCGGTCGAAGAGGATCTCGCGCGTCGTGATTTCACGTTCAACGCCATCGCGTGGAATCCGCTGACGGACGAGCTGCTGGATCCATTCGGCGGCCTGGACGACCTGCGCGGCGGTCGGCTACGCACGGTCGGCGCGCCCGCCGATCGCTTCGCGGAAGATCATCTCCGGGTGCTGCGCGCACTCCGGTTCGCGGGCCACTTCCAGCTCGCGATCGACGCGCCGACCTGGATTGCGCTCGTCGCCGCAGTGCCGCTGCTGTCGACGCTGTCGGCCGAACGCGTGCGTGAGGAGCTTACCAAGGTTCTGACCAAGACGCGGCGCGCCTCCGCCTCGCTGTCGCTTTACGCCACCGCCGGTGCTCTGAGTCCGCTGTACCCCGAGCTGGAGGCCACGGTCGGGGTCGATGCAGGAGCGGACCACGAGCTGGACGTGTGGACCGAAAGCTTGCTGGCGATCGACACGCTGGCACCCACACGACCACGCCTGCGCCTGGCTGCGCTCTTTCACGGACTCGGGATCCCCGGCTCGCGCGTCCGCGACCTGCGCGGCGGCTGGCGCGCCACCGGCCATGCCGCAGTCGGCGCTGCACTGACCGAGGCGCTGATGCGCCGCTTGCGTTTTTCGAACGCCGACACGAGCACGGTCGTCGAGCTGCTGCGCATGCAGGAGCAGCTTTTCCCGCCGGACTCCGATGGCGCACGTGTCCGGCGCTGGCTGCACGCCATCGGTCCCGTGGATCCGCGCGACCTGTTTCGGCTGCGCATCGCGTTGTGCCGCGCGAACCCGCGCGCCGGTGCGAGCGGTGCCGCGGATCTCAGCGAGCGCTGGCACCTGGCGCACCACGTGCTGATGCAGCGGCCGCCGCTCCGCGTGACCGATCTGGCAATTGGCGGCGACGACCTGAAGAGCCTGGGATTGCGGCCCGGACCAGAGTACCGCGACCTGCTCGCCGCGTTACTCGATCGCGTACTCGATGATCCGACACTGAACACACGCGACGCGTTGCTCGGTCTGATCCGGGCGCAGCTCGAGCGGCTGGACCCCGGCGCGTGATCGCGTCACTGGCTTACGCGGCCGTTGCCGGACTGGCGACGTTGATCGGCGGCTTCATCGTGACCGCGGGTGCGGCGCGGCGCGAGCTGCCGGTGAAGGTGCTGGTCGGCTTCGGTGGCGGCTTCATGCTCGCGGTCGCGCTACTGGAAATGCTGCCCGCCGGTATGCGCGCGGCGCACGGGCTGAGCGCCGTGTTGATCGGATACCTGGCGGTGCATCTGACGCAACACACAATGACGCCTCACTTCCATTTCGGCGAGGAGACGCACGCTGATCTGATGTCGTCGCGCGGTGTCGGGGTCTGGGCCTTGGTCGGGTTACTGCCCCATAACTTCTTCGACGGCGTGGCGATTGCCAGCGGTGTTGCGGCCTCGGCCGAGCTGGGGCTCCTCGTGTTCCTGGCGGTATTGCTGCACAAGGTCCCGACCGGGGTCTCGCTGGCCAGTGTCATGATGGCCAGCGGCAACTCGGCACAAACCACGATCAGCGCAGTATCAATTACCGGCGCAGCGACCATTCTGGGCGCCCTGGTCACGCCGGTCGTGGCTCCGCTGGCCGAATACGGCCTGGCGCTGTCGGCGGGTGTGACCATCTACGTCGCAGCGTCGAATCTGATTCCTGAGGCGCAGCACGAACCCGGCTGGAAGATTCCGGGTGCCGTGTTCCTCGGCGTGGTCGCGTTCTGGTTCACCCGGCTGCTGCTGCCGGGTCACTGAGAGGATGCATTTTGTCGGAGCTCGAGCTATTCCGGGAGTCTGATATCAGCGCGCCACCACCGCCCGATGTGATGCCGGGTGCGGCTCCACTTGCGGCGCGCATGCGGCCGCGGGACCTGGACGAGTTTGTCGGTCAGCAGCACCTGATCGCGCCCGGGCGCGGGCTGCGCACGCTCATCGAGCGCGATGAACTGGGAAGCGTCATTCTCTGGGGGCCGCCGGGCACGGGAAAGACCACGCTCGCGCGGATCATCGCGCGCCGCACGCACGCCGTGTTCGTGCAGTTCAGCGCGGTGACGGAGGGCGTGCCGCGCGTGCGCGAGATCATCGCCCAGGCCGATCAGCGACTGCGCGCCACTGGGCGACGGACGATCCTGTTCTGTGACGAGATCCACCGCTTCAACAAGGCACAGCAGGATGCCTTCTTGCCGCATGTCGAGGCGGGCACCGTTACGCTGATTGGCGCGACGACAGAGAATCCATCGTTCGAGGTGATCGGCGCGCTGCTGAGCCGTGCACGCATCTTCGTCCTGGAGCCGCTGGACGAGAAGGCTGTGCGGAGCGTACTCGAGCGCGCACTGCTGGACGACGAGCGGGGTCTGGGCGGCAAAGGGTTGCGGGCAACGGACCAGGCGCTTGGCTTGATCGCCCGGCAGGCCGATGGTGATGCGCGCCGGGCGCTGAACGCGCTCGAATCGGCAGCCGTGCTCGCTGCTGACACGCAGATGATCACGGAGGAGCTGGCCCGCGAGGGGTTACAGCGGCGGGTGTCACGATATGACAAGACAGGCGAAGAGCACTACAACCTCATTTCCGCGCTGCACAAGTCGGTACGTGGCAGTGATCCAGACGCGGCGCTCTACTGGCTCGCGCGAATGCTCGAGGGTGGTGAGGACGGGCTCTACATCGCGCGGCGGCTGGTTCGTATGGCGGTCGAGGACATCGGGCTCGCGGATCCGCTCGCCCTGCGGCTCGCCATGGCCGCTCGGGACGCCTACCACTTCGTCGGCAGCCCGGAAGGGGATCTCGCGCTGGGGGAAGCTGCGGTATACCTCGCGACCGCGGCGAAGTCCAATCGACTGAACGAAGCATTCAACGCGGCGCGGGCGGCCGCGGCGAGCACACCGGCCGAGCCGGTACCGCTGCACATTCGCAATGCGCCGACAGGCCTCATGAAGGACCTCGGCTATGGGCGCGACTACGCCTATGCGTTCGATGCCGAGGAGCACTACGTCGTCCAGGACTATTTGCCGCAGTCGCTGCGCGGCAGCCGGTACTTCGAACCGAGCCGGTTCGGGTACGAGGAGCGAATCGGCCAGCGGCTGGCCTGGTGGCGCGAGCGCGGAAGTGGCCCGGGGAATGCGCAGTCTGGCGACAGAACGAGCGAGTCGGCTACGGAAGCGGAAGACAGGTGATGCTCAGAACTGGTGTTTGTAGCGCGGCTGTCGCCGCGGTTGCGCTGACGGCATGCTCAACGGTGGTGCGCCAGCCCGAGGTCCGCGTCGAGGGGGTGCGGGTGGGAGGAATCGGCCTTCAGGGCGGCTTGTTGTACGTGCTGCTGGAGGTGGAGAACCCCAACGGCTTCGCGCTGGAGGCGAACGGCCTGACCTACGACATCGACGTCCGGCATCAGGAAAACGGCGACACGAGCTGGGTGGACCTCGTCGACGGGCAGTACGAGGATGACATCCGCATCGGCTCACGCCAGATCGATCGACTCGAAATTCCCATCGAATTCACGTACCGTGAAATGGGGGGCGCGTTACGCACGTTGATCGACCGCGGATCCTTCACCTACCGGATCAGCGGAGCGGTTGCACTGAACGAACCGCTGCGACGCAGTGTGCCATATCGCAAGAGTGGCGTGGTGACGCTGGGTGGCTCGCGGTGATGCGCAGCATTGCCGTGACGCGCGGAGTCGGGGAGGCGTCGTCATAGTCAGACTCGTCGACATCGAGCCGCCGCAGGAGCGGGCGCTTCTCGTCGGCGCGCCGGACCGGCGCACTTCCGTGCAGGCCGCCGACGAGCACATCGAGGAGCTCGCCCGCCTTACCGATACAGCCGGTGCGTTGGTGATCGGGCGTGTGATCCAGCGCCTGGACGCACCGCATCCGCGCTACTACATCGGCGAAGGCAAGGCTGCCGAGCTGAAACAGCGTTTGGAATCCAGCGGCGCATCCCTTGTCATCTTCGACGAAGATCTGGCACCGGCGCAGGGCAAGAATCTGGAGGATCTGCTCGAGCGGCGGGTGATGGACCGCACGGAGCTGATTCTCGACATCTTCGCAACGCGCGCACGCACCGCGGAGGCGCAGATGCAGGTCGAGCTGGCGCAGCTCACATACCTGCTGCCGCGGTTGCGTCGCATGTGGACACACCTGTCGCGGATCCGCGGCGGTATCGGCCTCCGTGGGCCGGGCGAGACGCAGCTGGAGACCGATCGACGCATGATCGGCCGGCGCATCCGCGACCTGCAACGGAAGCTCGAGGTCGTGGCGCAGCGGCGCGCAACGCAACGCAAGGCCCGGTCGGCGGAGTTCAGGGTCGCGCTGGTAGGCTACACCAATGCGGGCAAGTCGTCCGTTCTGCGCAGCCTATCGGGCGCGGAGCTGTTCGTCGAGGATCGGCTGTTTGCGACGCTGGATCCGGCCACGCGCGTGGTTGATCTCGATGGTGATGCGGCGCTGATGACCGATACGGTCGGATTCATCCGGAAGCTGCCGCACGACCTCGTCGCTTCGTTTCGCGCGACGCTGGAAGAGGCGCGCCAGGCCGACCTGCTGTTGCACGTTCTGGATGCGGCACACGGCGGCTGGGAGGAGCAGAAGCAGGTGGTCGACGAGGTGCTCGAGGAGATGGGACTCGGTGATCGAGCTCGCGTGCTGGTCTTCAACAAGGTCGACAAGCTGACGCATGCGGAGGAGGAGGCACTGCGGGCGCGGGTCGCAGGGCTGTACGCAGAACGCTCGGTATTCGCGTCCGCAGTCGAGCCTGCGGGGCTGCATGCGCTGCGCACGGAGCTGCGCGCCGCGCTGCGCCAGCGGCGCCCGGAGGTGCATCTGCGGATTCCGGCGATCGATGGAGAAGCGCTCGCGGCGGTGTATCGCGAAGGCGAAGTGCTGCGCTTCGAACAGCACGATACCACGATCGACGTCACGGCCCGGCTACCCAATGCAGTGTTGGGTCGCCTAAGGCGGCGCACGGGCGTCGTGGTAGTCGAGGTGGTCGGGGCGGCTTGAGCGAACGCGTGGCCATCGTCGGCCCGGGACGCGTGGGTCTGGCGCTAGGCGCCGCCCTGCTGCACGCTCGGGCGGTCGAGTCGCTGACGTATTACGGGCGCGCGCTCGAACCGCCCCCGCACCCGATCTTCGATGCGGAGGGCGGCGCGGCGTATCGCGTGGGCCCGCACCCGCTGCCACCGGACACGACGATCCTGATCCTGGCCGTACCGGACTCGGCGCTGCCCGAAGTCACGACCGACCTGGCGCACGTCGGTCCGGCGCCTGCGGCATGCGCCGCGCTGCACCTGTCCGGCGCTCTCTCGGGCGACGTGCTGAGCCCGCTCCATGCGCGAGGCTATGCCACGGGATCGCTCCACCCGATGCAGTCGGTGGCCGACGCCTGGAGCGCGGCGGACCGCCTGCTGGGTGCGACGTTCGCGGTCGGCGGCGAACCGGCCGCGGTGAGTGCGGCCCGCAGGATCGTCACTGGCCTGGGCGGCCGCGTGCTCGTGATTCCGCCCGTGCTGCGACCCGTGTACCACGCCGCCGCCACGGCCGGCTCGAACTACGTCGTCGCGCTGCTGGCCTTCGCCGCACGGCTGCTGATGCAAGCGGGTGTGGACGAGGCGGAGGCCGTGCCGGCGCTGCTTCCGTTACTGCGAGGTGCGCTCGACAATGTGGAGCAGCTCGGGCTCGTGGCAGCGCTGACCGGCCCCATAGCGCGCGGCGACACGGACACGGTGCGACTCCACGTCGCGCGTTTGTCGGAGCAGGACCGAGCGCTATATTGCGCGCTTGGCCGAGAAACGCTGCAGCTCGCGCGTTCGGCCGGGCTCGACCCGCGTCGTGCGGCCGAGCTCGAGGCACTGCTTGCCACCATCTGATGCGGCTCCACATCAACATCGATCACGTCGCCACGGTACGACAGGCGCGTCGCACCGACGAGCCGGATCCGGTGCGCGCCGCAGTGCTCGCGGAGCTCGGCGGCGCCGACGGCATCACGGTCCACCTGCGTGAGGACCGGCGCCACATTCAGGACCGGGATCTGCGGCTGCTGATCGAAACCGTACGAACCGGCATCAATCTCGAGCTGGCCCCGGATCCCGAGATGCTCGAGCTGGCGCTCGAGCTGCGACCCAAGGCCGTGACGCTGGTCCCGGAACGGCGCGAGGAGATCACCACGGAGGGGGGACTCGCGCTGACGGATGCGATGCAGCGTCGGCGAGTCGGTAACGCGGTCGAGCGGCTGCTGCAGGACGGTCAGCGCGTCGCGTTGTTCGTCGATCCGGTTGCGGACACCGTGCGTCGATCCGCGGAGGTCGGCGCCCATGCGGTCGAGCTGCACACCGGCGAGTACGCGCAGGCGGGCTCGCGCTCCGGCTCGCGCAGCCAGGCCGAGCAAGCCCTGGCGCGTTTGCGCCAGGCTGCAGCCCTGGGGCGAGGGCTGGGACTCGATGTCCACGCCGGCCACGGGCTCACCTATGACAATGTCACGCCGGTCGCGTGCTTGTACGACGTCGAAGAGCTGAACATCGGCCACAGCGTGATCAGCCACGCCGTGTTTGTCGGCCTCGAGCGCGCGGTTCGCGAGTTGAAGGACATCGTGCACCGGGCGCGGGTGAATCGCCCGCAGGAGCGGTAATGGGATCGCTGCGCGCGTTCTTCCAGGAGGAGGCCCGCGAGTACATCGCGAAGATCGTGGGGCTGGCCAGCGGCTCGCGATCGCCCGATGCGGCAGAGTTCCACCGGATCGCCAAGGCACTGCGCGGCAGCGCGCAGATCGCGCGTGAGAACCGGGTGCAGGAAGTGGCTGGGACCCTGGAGGCCGCCGGCCGCGCCCTCGAACGGCGGTCGCTCGCCTGGAGCAGCGACATCGGCGATCGGGTGCATCAAACTGTCGAGGACCTGCGTGCGCTCGTTGCTGCCGATGGCTCACCCGATTCGCTCGAGGAACGCGTCGCCAATGCGGTCGAGCGCTGGCGAGAGGTCGGTGTCGAGCCGGCAGTGCCCGGTATCGCCGCGGCGGCGCCGGCCCGTACCTTCCCGCCGCCCACAGCGCCCAAGCCGCCGACACCTGTCGGACCGACGCCGGTCCCCGGCCAGGTTCACATGGCCCCACCGCAGCGCAGCGTCGCGCCGCGCCCGCCCGCCCGGCACGAGCCCGAGCGCATGCCGGAGCGGCCGCCCGCGCGTGAACCGCAAGCGCCGCCGCCCGAGCCAGTCGAACCGAAGCCTGTGAAGCGGCAGTATGTCGAGCACGAGCCGGCGCCGCGACCCGAGCCGCCGCGACCACCAGAGCCACGGGTCGGGCCACCGGAAGCGCGGGAGCCGCAGCCGACCCGACAGAGTCCGCAGCCACCGCCCCCGACTCGCCCAGCGGAACCGCCGCGGGAGCGCGAAGGCGGAGTGCGCGCGCCTCGGGCGCCGGCGGGGCCGGACATCGCCGAGCCGGCGGAATGGCAGCCGTGGAGCCCGGGGCGCGCGACACGGCAACGCATCGCGGAGGAGCCGACGGCAGCGCCGCCGCCGATCCCTCCCTGGCAGGGGTCGCCCCCCACCGCGCCGCGGCGGGGCGCGGCGGAGGAGGAGTTCCCGGTCGAGGTTCTCAATTTCTTCCGTTCCGAGTCACGGCTGATCCTCAACCGGCTGGAGCGGATCGCGGAGGAACTGGCCCGCGCGACCAGCGAACGCGTCGGGGGCCTTCGAGAGGAGATCGCCGGCGGGCTCGCCGCGCTGCGTGACACCGCGCTCACCTTCGGCTTCGGCCCGGCCGGGGAAGCGGCGGAGCGGGCCCGCGCGCGTGCCGGCACGGCTGCCGGCGATGAAATCAGCCGACTCGTGGAGCGGCTGCGTGGCGTGATGGAACACCCTGAAGATGCGGCTGCCGATCCACCGGAAGAACCGCTGCCACCCTGGGCCACGACGCCCACTTCGGCCGCGGCTGAACCCGCCGGGCCGAGCCCGGTCGGCGGCATCGGCCGACCGGCGCTCGAGCCCGGCGCCCCGCAAGACGCAACCCACGGGGCCGATTCAGCGGAGGGGCGGCCCATCGACCAGTTCCTCTATCGGGGGGACGCTGCGCTACGCCGTGCCGCGGAGGTGCGCCAGGAACTGGAAGAGTCACTGGCTGATCCGGGACGCGCGCGCGAGCTGCTCGCGGAGCTGTCGGATCTGCTCGAGCTGGCGAGGTCGTGAGCCGAACGGAACGAGCGAGCCGCCTTTTCAACTGGAAGGCGGTGCTCGGGATCTCGATCAGCGTGCTGCTGCTGTACTTCGCGCTACGCGACGTCGATGCGGCAGAGATCGGATTCGAGCTGCGCTCCGCTCGGCCCGGCTGGCTCCTGATCGCGGCGATCGCCGCAACCCTGCCGATCTCGCTGCGTGCCTGGCGCTGGGGTCCGTTGATCGAACCCGTGCTGCCGCATTCATCCTTCCGCGCGCGCAACGCCGCGAGTTTCGTCGGCTTCATGGCCAACAATCTGTTGCCAGCGCGGGTCGGTGAATTCGCGCGGGCCTATGCGCTGTCGCGCCTCGAACCGGTGAGCGTCTCGGCGTCGTTCGCCTCGCTGGTCGTCGAACGGGTCTTCGACGGCCTGACCGTCGTGACGTTCCTGCTGGTAGCGATGACCCTGCCGAGCTTTCCGACGGTGGCCGCCGGAGGCCTGCCGGATTTCAGCGCCATGGCGCTGACCCTCCTGGGCGCGGTCGCTGCAGTGGCCTGCATGCTCGTTCTCATGGCCATCTTTCCGCGGCCCACGGTGAGCCTGGTCGAGCGCCTCTCGCGCTATACGTTGCCGCGCTCGCTGCGGCGCCCGCTGGTCGATGCGCTGACTGCGTTTCTGGACGGTCTCGGCGTGCTGCGCTCGCCACGCCTGCTGCTCCGCGTCGCGCTGGCCTCGCTCGTGGTCTGGGGTGTGAACGGCGCCAGCTTTTATTTCGGGTTTCTCGCGTTCGATATCCAAGCTCCGGTTTCCGCGGCCTTCTTTCTTCAATCGCTCATCGCCCTTGCGGTCGCGATTCCGTCGGCCCCCGGCTTCTTCGGCCTCTTCGAGGGCGCGGCCCGCGTCGGTCTCGTCGATCTGTTCGGTATCGAGGTCAACAAGGCGATGGGTTTCGCGATCGGCATTCACATTGCCGGCTTCATCCCGGTGACGGTCATTGGCCTCTTTTACCTGTGGCGCCTGGGCATGAGCTGGCGGGAGGTCGAGCGCAGCGAGGAAGCCGTCGAGGAGGCAGTCGAGAGCCGGCACGAGGAGCTGCGCCCGTGAGTACCGAAAGCGTGCCGAGAAGTGCGGCCAGAGACGCGGCCCGGGGCGTCACGATCGAAGCGCCGGCCAAGGTCAACCTGTGGCTGGACATTCTGGCCCGAGAGGAATCGGGGTATCATCAGCTCGAATCGCTGTTCTGTGCGCTGGACCTTGCGGATCGCGTGACGGTCGAGGCGGCTGAGGACGGTGTCCAGCTCGAGGTCGATGGAAGCGACATAGGACCCGCGCACCGGAATCTCGCGCACCGGGCGGCGGTCGCGTTCTTCGAGGCGACCGCCAAGCCGGCCGGTGCGCGCATCACGCTGGAGAAGCAGATCCCGGCGGGCGCGGGACTCGGCGGCGGCTCGAGCGACGCCGCCGCGACGCTGCTGGGCCTCAACACGCTTTGCGGGCAGCCGCTCGATCCGGCGACGCTGTTCCGTGTCGGCAGCGCTGTCGGCAGCGATGTGCCCTTCTTCCTGACGGGCGCGCCCCTCGCCCTCGCCTGGAGCCGCGGCGAGCGCTTGCTCACTCTGGAGCCGCTGCCGCCCCGCCCGACGCTGGTCGTCATGCCGCCCTTTCGCGTCGATACGCCCGATGCGTACCGCAGGCTCGATGAAGCGCGCGGCCGAGCCCGCCGAGGGCGTCCCGGCCTGCCTCCGCTCGGCCCCGCGTCACTGAGCGACTGGGATGCTATCGCCGAGCTGGCACGCAACGAGTTCGAGCCGATCATTTTCCGCCGACATCCACTTCTGGCCGAATTGCTCGACCGGCTGGGGGCACACGGCGCGCGCATCGCGCGTATGACGGGCAGTGGCTCAGCAGTGTTCGGTATCTTCGATCGGACCCAACAGCGCGACGCTGCCGCGCTCGACATGTCCGCAGCCGCTGACGGACTCCTCGTGCTCGCTACGGCCACGCGCGCCGAGCGCTGGTCGTGACGCGTTGATCCATTCGCCACTGCACGGTTACATTTCGTGTTCGCTTCCCGGGTCGTCTAATGGCAGGACAGGGGACTTTGGATCCCCTAATGGTGGTTCGAATCCACCCCCGGGAACTATGACAAGGGGAATGCCATGACGCCCGCCAGTCCGCTCAGCACGCTGCGGCTGCCCGAATCGATCCGCCGACGCCTCGACGTCGCGACCGCAACGGCCTCCGAGGCGCTCATGGAAACGCACGCCCTCTACGGGCTGCATATCGTAATGCTGCTCCGCGACTTCATCGACTACGACGAGGCCGTCGACCGTTACCTCGATGAGATGAATCTCATGGGCGCAGCCGCCAGCACCGCACGCACCCGCATCCTCGTCGCGCTCGAAGAGGCCGAGCGGCTCGGCGATGGCGAGGCGGAGGCGGCCCCTGATGAGGCGCCCGCCGGCGATGCGCCCGACAGCACCGACCCCCGCGCGCGGCCTCGCCGCGGGCGCTGGCGGCGATTCCGGCCCGACGTGGTCTACCGCGGCATCAGGGCCCGCGCCCGGCGCCAGGAGGAACTCGACAGCGTATTCACCCTCGGCATCGCTCAGGCCGAGGAGGCCCTGCTCCAGACCCACATCGAGAACGCCCTCGACTTCGCCGTGCTCCTCGAGCAGCACATGGACGTCGAGCGCTCGATCGAACATTACATCGATGAGATCGGACTGGGCGGCTGCCGCGCGCAGACCGTGCTACAGCGCGCCGTCTGTCGGCTGGCCGACGCCCAGTTGCCGCGCCCCACCGAGCGCCGCAGCGGTGCCGGCGACACCTCCGTGGCGTAGCGCATGCCCTCCTGACGCCGACCGCACACCCACCAGCACCCGGCGTTGACCGTCCCGCCTCGGCCCTCTAACTTGAAAGGCTGTCGTCGTTTGCAACCGCCCCGGGAGCGCCTGGCGAGGCATGGCTGAGTTTCAGCACGAGTTCCGCGGTCCACTGCTGCTGCTCGCGGGAACCGCGAATCGTCCACTGGCCGAGGAGATCGCCCGCGAGCTGGGCGCTTCGGTCGGCGATGTCACATCGAAGCGCTTCGCTGACGGCGAGATCTTCGTCCGGATCAATCAAAACGTGCGTGGTGGTGACGTGTTCATCGTACAGCCCACGCCGCCGCCGGGTGATAATCTGCTGGAGCTGTTGCTGCTGATCGACGCGGCGCGCCGGGCCTCGGCCGCGCGTATCACGGTGGTAATGTCGTACTACGGCTATGCGCGCCAGGACCGCAAGGACCAGCCGCGCGTGGCGATCGGTGCGAAGCTGGTGGCGAATTTGATCGAAGCGGCGGGCGCCGACCGCGTGTTGGGCATGGACTTTCATGCGCACCAGCTCCAGGGTTTTTTCGATATCCCGGTGGATCACCTGTACGCGGCGCCGGTGCTGACGTCGTACTTCTCGGCGAAGGCGATGGCTGGCCTGGTGGTGGTGGCGCCGGATGTGGGCGCGGCGAAGATGGCGCGGGGCTACGCGCGGCGGTTGGAGGCGAGCTTTGCGATCATCGACAAGCGGCGGCCGCAGCAGAACGTGGCTGAGGTGGTGACGGTGGTCGGCGAGGTATCGGGTCGGCCGTGTCTGATCGTCGACGATCTGATCGACACGGCCGGCACGCTGGTGAGCGCTGCCGAGGGGTTGATGGAGCGGGGTGCAGCGGCGGTCTACTGTGCGGCGAGCCACGCACTGCTGTCCGGACCCGCCGTGGAGCGGCTGGAGCGCTCACCGATCGCCGAGGTCGTGGTGACCAATACGCTGGCGATCGAGCCGAAGAAACAGTTCTCGAAGCTGACCGTGCTGTCGGTGGCGGGGCTGCTGTCGCGCGCGATCCGATACACGCATTCACACGAGTCAGTGAGTCAGTTGTTCGACTAGGCGAAAGGGAGCACATCGATGGCGAACACGGCAACGCTACAGGCCACGCTGCGCGAGGAGCGTGGCAAAGGCGGGGCGCGACGGCTGCGACGGGCGGGACGCGTCCCGGCGGTGATCTACGGTCATGGTGAGGAGACGCGGGCGCTGAGCCTGGATGCGCACGAGCTCGAAGTGCTGTTCTCGCACATCAGCATCGAGAACACGATCATCGAGCTCGCGGTCGACGGCGCGAAGACCCGCAAGGCCGCGCCACTCCGCGCGCTGGTACGCGAGGTACAACGGCACCCCTACCGGGGCGAAGTCATCCATGTCGATTTCTACCAGCTGCACGCCGGTGAAAAGGTCGATGTGGAGGTGCCGATCCATGTGAAGGGCACGGCTGCGGGTGTGAAGCTGGGCGGCCTGTTGCAGCAGAGCATGCACGACCTGTCCATCCGCTGTCTGCCGGAGGATATTCCGGCGGCGATCGAAGTCGATGTGTCGGCGTTGGAGATCGGCGACTCGATCCACGTCAGCGAGCTGGCCGTTCCCGAAGGCGTCGAGGTGGAAGTCGATCTGGAGCGTACGGTGTGCTCCGTGCTGGCGCCGACCGTCGTGGCAGTCGAGGAGCCCGTGCCGACGGCAGAAGAGGGCGTGGGCGGTGAGGTGGAGCCCGAGCTGGTGCGCAAGCGGGGGGCCGAGGAAGCGGACCAGGAGCCCGAGGAGGCGTGAAGCTCGTCTGCGGGCTGGGCAATCCCGGTCCGGAGTACGAGCGGACGCGTCACAACGTGGGCTGGTGGCTGGCCGACCGGCTGGCGGCCGACTGGCGTCTACCGGCGTTTCGACGTGAGGGACGGGCGCTGCTGACGCGCGGCCGAGTCAACGACACGACCGTGGAACTGCTCAAGCCGTTGACCTACATGAACCGCAGCGGCTCGGCGGTCGCGGCGCGGCTGAACGCGAGCCTGCTCGGTGCGGCGAGTGATCTGCTCGTCCTGGTCGACGACACGGCTTTGGAAGTCGGGCGTCTACGTTTGCGCCCGAGTGGCAGCGCCGGCGGACACAACGGGCTGCGCTCGATCGAGGCGGTACTGCGGAGCCAGGAGTATGCCCGGCTGCGGATCGGTGTCGGCACACCGCCGCCGGGAGTCGATCGTGCCGACTGGGTGTTGTCGCCGTTCGAGGCGGAGGAGGAAGAACGGGTGCTGGAGCTGCTGCCGGCGGCTGCAGCGGCGGTGGAGGCATGGCTCGACTCAGGGATTGAAGCGGCGATGAGCCGCTTCAATCGGTAACAGGCCCGCGTGATTCGGATCGGCTCGAGGTAGCCGGCGCGCAGGCGCCCAGAACACCAAACGGAGAGGCCTCTGTGACGGATGTGACGACGTGGACCTTGTGGTCGCCCCTGGTGGGTGCGCTCGGGTTGATCGCCGCCTTCATCATCTACCTCTACGTGCGCCGTCAGCCGACAGGCACGGCGTTGACGGCCGAGCTCGCGCAACGGATCCAGGAGGGCGCAATGGCCTTCCTCAAGCGCGAGTACTCGGTGCTGGTCATCTTCCTCGCCGTCGTTTCGATACTGTTGCTCTTCGCGATTGGTAGCATGACCGCGCTCGCCTACATCAGCGGCGCGGTGTGCTCGATCCTGGCCGGCTTCTTCGGCATGACTGCGGCCACGCGCGCGAATGTGCGCACCGCCGCGGCGGCGAAGGAGTTCGGGCAGGGCAAGGCGCTGCGCATCGCCTTCTTCGGTGGTGCGGTCATGGGGCTGTCCGTCGCGGCGTTGGGTTTGATCGGTATCGGCAGCTGGTACTGGCTACTGGGGGCATCGGCGATCAGCGCCGGGGAATTCGGCGAGTTTGCCGAGATCGTGAGCGGCTTTGCCATGGGTGCCAGCTCGATCGCGCTGTTCGCCCGCGTCGGCGGCGGCATCTACACCAAGGCCGCCGACGTGGGTGCCGACCTGGTGGGGAAGGTCGAGGCGGGGATCCCGGAGGACGATCCGCGCAATCCCGCGACGATCGCCGACAACGTGGGCGACAACGTGGGCGACGTGGCCGGCATGGGCGCCGACATCTTTGAGAGCTATGTGGGCGCGATCATCGCGACGATTGCGATCGGCGCGACCAGCGCCGCCTACGCCTCGGTGCGGCCGGAAGCCGTTGCTCTGCCGATCCTGACCGTGCTGGTCGGGTTGCTCTGCTCGCTCGTGGGGATCGGCCTGATGAAGGTGCTCGAGCGTACCAGTCCGGCCGCGGCGCTGCGCAACGTCACGTTCATCGCTGCAGGCATTTTCCTTATCGTCATGTACTTCATCATTGCCGGCCTCGGCATGGAGGCGTACCTGGGCGGCACCGGCCGAGCGTACCCGGCGACCGGTGCGTTCTGGGCGCTGCTGGCCGGCACCCTGGTCGGGATCCTGATCGGTCTGGTCACCGAGTACTACACGGCGGGCCCGCCGGTCCGGAAGATCGCGGACCAGAGCCAAACCGGCTCGGCCACCAACATCATCTCCGGTCTCGCGGTGGGCATGGAATCGACCGCGGCACCGGTGCTGCTGATCGCACTCGCGATCTGGATCGCGAACTACTTCGCCGGACTCTACGGCATTGGCATCTCGGCAGTCGGCATGCTCGCGACCGTGGGTGTCACGATGTCGGTCGATGCGTATGGACCCATCGCCGACAATGCCGGCGGTATCGCCGAGATGGGACGGATGGGACCGGAGGTGCGCAAGATCACCGACGGCCTGGATGCGATTGGCAATACGACGGCGGCGATCGGCAAGGGATTCGCCATCGGATCGGCCGCGCTCACGGCACTGGCACTGTTCAGCGCCTACGCCTCGGCGGTGGGCCTGCGCGAGACTGGGCTCGACATCATCCAGCCGGCCGTCGTGATCGGCCTGCTAATCGGCGGCATCATGCCCTTTTTCATCGCCGCGCTGACCATGACGGCCGTCGGCCGCGCAGCGGGCGGAATGGTGGAGGAGGTGCGTCGCCAGTTTCGCGAGATTCCAGGGCTGATGGAGGGCACGGCGGCGCCCGACAGCGCCCGCTGTGTGGATATCTCGACGCGCGCGGCGCTGAAGGAGATGATCGCACCAGGGCTGACGGCGGTGATCGTGCCGGTCGTCGTGGGTTACTTCAGTGTGCACGCGCTCGGCGGGCTCCTGGCCGGCGCGACCGTGACCGGCGTCCTCCTGGCCCTGTTCATGGCGAACGCGGGCGGCGCATGGGACAACGCGAAGAAGTACATCGAGGGCGGCGCTCTCGGCGGCAAGGGCTCGGCGCCGCACAAGGCAGCTGTCGTGGGCGACACGGTGGGCGATCCGTTCAAGGACACGTCGGGCCCGGCGATGAATATCCTGATCAAGCTGATGAGCGTCGTTTCGCTCGTGCTCGCCCCGTGGTTCGTGGCGGTTCATGCCGACGATGCCGAGATCGGCATGATCGGCAACGTGCTCGACAGCATCGCACACGCGCTGCGGTCACTGCTCGGCTGATCCACGAACACATGGCCGATGTCTCCTTCGAGCGGGCCATCGAGTTCGCCCGTGACCTGATCCGCATTCCGAGTGCACCGGGCGCCGAGGACGCGGTCGCGACGCGACTGCGCCTCGAGCTCGAGCGCCTCCGGTTCGATGAGGTCTGGACCGACGAGGCCGGTAACATCGGCGGCATCGTTCGCGGCAGGGGCGGCGCGCCGCCCGTGATGCTCAACTGCCATCTCGATGTGGTCGATCCCGGCGATGCCGCCGAATGGGCGCACCCGCCGTACGGCGCCGAGCTGGCCGACGGCTTTCTGCACGGCCGTGGCGCCATGGACATCAAGGGACCGCTCGCGCTGCAGACTTACGCGGCGGCGCGCTTCGTCGGTGCGCCGGCCGACGGCGACATCGTCGTTGCGCACACGGTGCTCGAGGAACGCGGTGGCTGGGGCATGGCGCACCTGCTGGAGAGCGGCCGCGTGCGGCCCGCAGTCGTGGTCATCGGTGAAGCCACGAATGGCGATGTCTGCATCGGGCACCGCGGCCGCGCGGAGCTGATCGTCGAGGTCGGCGGCGTTGCCGGCCACGCGAGCGCACCGGAGCGCGCCCGCAACGCACTGGATCTGCTCCCGCACGTACTGCCCGCGCTCGAGGAGTTCGCGGCCGCACTGCCGAGCGACGACGTGCTCGGCCGCTCGACCCTGGTGGCAACCGGCATCGACGTTTCGCCCACCAGCCCCAACGTCATCCCGGATCGCGCGGCGATCACCCTCGACTGGCGCGTGCTGCCATCAATGAGTGCGGAATCGGTGCTCGAGGAGCTGCGGCGGCATCTCGGCTCGCGCGTGCGGGTGATGGAGGGCTGGAGACTCGGGGTGCGGTTTGGCCGCGAGCGTCAGCGCACCTACACCGGCATGGAACAGGAGCGGCGGCTGTTCACGCCGGGCTTCCTGCTGCAGCCCGGCCACCCGGTGGTACGCGCCGCAGTCGACGCCGTCGCCCGCAGCACCGGTCGCGCACCCGCCGTGCGGCCCTGGACGTTCGCGACTGATGGCGGGCACAGCTGCGGCGTGCACGGCATTCCAACCGTGGGCTTCGCGCCTGGTGAAGAACGCTACGCGCACACGAATCGAGAGCGACTGGCAGTCGAGCCGGCCCGCCGCGCGTTCGCCGCCTACCCAGACCTGATCCGCGCCGTGATGAGCGCCGCCGCCTAGCGTCGCGCAGGTCAGCCGGCCGCACTCCAGCGACACACATGCCAAATCTGAAGCTCGGGATCGTCGGACTGCCCAACGTCGGCAAATCGACGCTCTTCAACGCACTGACCGCCGTCGGCGCCGCAGCCGAGAACTATCCGTTCTGCACGGTCGATCCGAACATCGGTGTGGTCGAGCTGCCGGATGAGCGCCTCGATGCGCTGTACGCGACGCTGCGGCCGCAGGAAAAGGTACCCGCGGTCGTCACGTTCGTCGACATCGCCGGACTGGTCAAAGGCGCGTCGGAAGGCGAAGGGCTCGGTAACAAATTCCTCGCGAACATCCGCGAGGTGCACGCCATCGTTCACGTGGTGCGCTGCTTCGACGATCGCGATGTCATGCACGTGCTGGGCGACGTGGACCCCGTACGCGATCGCGACATTGTCAATACCGAACTGGCGCTGAGCGATCTGCAGACGGTCGAACGGC
Source organism: Longimicrobiales bacterium (assembly GCA_050732635.1). Classification (GTDB taxonomy): domain Bacteria; phylum Gemmatimonadota; class Gemmatimonadetes; order Longimicrobiales; family RSA9; genus JBOHRE01. The sequence continues at coordinate 72,614 of JBOHRE010000002.1, forward strand.
GACTCGAACGCGTCGAACGAGTCGCACGCAGCGGCGATCGTGAAGCGAAAACCGAGGAGGCCCTTCTGCGGAGTTTGCGCGACGTGCTCGCGGAGGGCCGTCCGGCGCGGCTGGTCAGGCCGCGCAGCGAGGAGGAGGGGCGGCTGCTGCGGCAACTCCAGCTGCTCACCGTGAAGCCGGAGCTCTACGTCGCCAACGTCGCCGAAGCGAGCCTGGACGAGGACGACAACGAGCACGTGCGCGCACTGAACGCTGCGGTCGATGCGGACCACGAGCCTGCCGAGGTCGTCGTCCTCGCCGCCAGTCTGGAGGCGGAGCTACTCGCGCTCCCGGCGGAGGAGCGCCAGGCGTACCTCACCGAGCTGGGCGTTGCGGAACCCGGGCTGTCGCGTCTGATCCATGCCGGGTTTCGGCTGCTCGGTCTGATCAGTTTCTTCACCGTTGGACCCAAGCAGGTGCGCGCCTGGACGATCACCGGCGGCACCAAGGCCGCCCAGGCCGCCGGCGAGATTCACACCGATTTCGAGCGCGGGTTCATCCGCGCCGAAACCGTCGCCTGGCATGAGCTGGTGCGCGCCGGCTCGGAAAAGGCCGTCCGCGACCAGGGCCTCATGCGCAGCGAAGGCCGCGAGTACACGGTCGCCGACGGCGATGTGATTCTGTTCCGGTTCAACGTGTAGCAACGCGGCGCAGCGTCGGGGCTAGACGCACCGTCTGCGGGGGCCTATAATGAAAGGCTATCCACAGAACTCCTGCCCCGTCCTGAGCCGGGGCCGAACCCGTGCCGTCTCGCGGCGGCGCAGAGCGACCGGAGGAGCTGCTTTGAGAGACTACGAAGTCGTCTACATTTTCGATTCCGCGCTGGACGAGCCCGCCATCAACGACAAGCTGGAGCGATTCCATGCGTTGTTGATGGGCGGTGATGGTGCGGAGGTCACTGCCGTCGATCATTGGGGCAAGCGGCAGCTCGCCTATGCGCTGCGCAAGAAGACGACGGGGTACTATGTCGTTGCGCAGCTGCGAACCGAGACGGCGCTACTGCCGGAATTCGAGCGCGCGCTGAAGCTGGAGGAGGGGCTGTTGCGGTATCTGGTGGTGCTGCACGAGGGCGAGCCGACGGCGCCGATGTCGATCGCGACGCGCGAGCCGCGGCGCGAGGACGAGGACGAAGGGGAAGAGGACGATTGAGATGATGCCGCGCGGACAGAAGACCTGCTCGCTGTGCGAGGCGGGCATCCGGCAGATCAATTACAAGGACGACAAATCGCTGGGGCGCTACATCACCGATCGAGGCAAGATCGTGCCGCGGCGGATCACGGGTGCGTGCGCGAGACATCAGCGGCAGATCACGACAGCGATCAAGCGGGCGCGCTACCTGGCGCTGGTCCCGTATACCGGGGGCGTCGAGAGCTGACGCGGTGAGCGAGGGTGGAGCCGGCGCTCGCGGCTGGGGCGCGATCCTCGGTCTTACGCTCGTGGCGGCGACGATGTCGCCCCTGCAGCCGCTGCTGCTGATCGTGGTTCCGCTGGGATTCCTAATGGTGGGTCTGGAGCCGCGGCGACCGTGGCTGGTCGCGGTCGGTGTGCTGCTTGCACTGGCGCCCCTGATCGGTGGGCCGACCGGACCGCTGTGGTACATCGAGCGCGGCTGGGTGTACGCGCTGGGCGGCTCGTTCCTGGCCGCGGCGGTGGCGGTGCCGGCGGCCGGGTTCCTGCTGCGCGGCCTGCTTGGCGTCGGTGCCGCGAGCGTGCTGGCCGGCGCGATTCTGGTGCTGACACCGGACGGCTGGGCGCGTACCGACGGCGTGATCGGTAGCCGGGTGCGGGCCAGCGCGAGTCAGATGGCTGTGGCGTGGAGCGAGGCGGGAGCCGACCGGTTCCTGGGTGACGTGGCCGACGCCGCGCGGCGAGCAGCAGAACTTCAGGCGCTGCTGTACCCGGGCATGATCGGGCTGGCCTCCTTGGCGGCACTGGCGATCGGCTGGTGGGCATGGAGCCGGGTCGTGGCGAACCGACCGCGTCCACTCGCGCCGTTACGGGAGTTCCGTTTCCCGGACGATCTGGTGTGGCTGTTCGTGGTGGCGCTCGCGCTCGTGCTGCTGCCGTTGGGCCAGGAAGCGACGCGCGCCGGTTCGAATCTCGCGCTGTTCATGGGCGGCCTCTATGCGCTGCGAGGGCTGGCCGTCGCGCTCAGCGTGGCGACGCCGGCCGGACCCTGGCTCGCGGTCCTCGCCGGGTTGGCGGCGGTGCTGCTGTATCCGCTGGCGTTGTCGGTGGCGCTGGCGCTGGGGCTGTCGGACACATGGGTGGATTATCGGACGCGCCGCCGCGGAGCGGCGAGTCGTTCCTGAGGAGCTCGAGGCAATGAAGCACGTCAAGGTGATTCTGCGGCAGACGGTGGCTACGCTCGGCGAAGCCGGCCAAATCGTGTCGGTGCGCCCCGGATACGCGCGCAACTACCTGCTGCCGCAGGGTTACGCGTTCGAGGCGACCGAAAGCAATCTCCGCCGGTTGGAAGAGGAGCAGCGCCGGCGCGAGGAGACGGCGCGACGCGACGTGCTGGAGGCGAAGCGCCGCGCCGCCGCGCTGGAGGGCGTCTCCTTGACGTTCCACGCGCGGGCCGGCGAGGAGTCGAAGCTGTTCGGCTCGATCACCAGCGGTGATATCGCGGATCGACTGGGTGAGCAAGGGCTCGACTTCACGATCGATCGCCGCGACATCGAACTCGATGAACCGATCAAGGCGCTCGGCGTCTACAGCGTGCGAATCAAGCTACACACGGATGTGCGACCCGAGGTGAAAGTCTGGGTCGTGAAGGAGGAGTGAGTCCGGTGCGCGATCGGGTGCGGTCCGGAGGTTGCACCCGGGCCTCGCGATGAGTGAACGAAAGCAGGAGTCGGGGCAGGACACGCTGGCTGCATTGCGCGGCGCGCCGGCGGACCTGCCGGCAGAGATCGCGCGGGCGGCACAACTGGCACAGGATCGCAAGGCGCGCGATCTGCTGATCATGGATCTGCGGGGTGTGTCGAACGCAACGGATTACTTCGTGATCGCAAGCGGCACGTCCGATCTTCACGTCCGGTCGATCGCCGAGAACGTGATCGAGCAGTTGAGGGAGCAGGGTGTGCGCCCGGATCACGTGGAAGGGCTGCGTGCGGGGCGCTGGGTCTTGATCGACTACGTTGATTTCGTGGTGCACGTCTTTCATCCGGCGGCGCGCGACTTCTACCAGCTGGAGCACCTCTGGGGCGACGCGCCGGCGTACACGATCGAAGCCTGAGCGTGGCCGCCGCGGGAGCGGCAGAGGGTCTGGGGCTGCGGCCTTTTGTCGTGTCGCCCGGGCCGATATGATTAGCCCCTTCCGATCCCGAACCAGCAAGCCAACAACCGCGGCAGTCCGGGTCAGGGCGGAGCCGATGCCCAGACATTCACAATGGTGAAGAGCTGGTTGCGAACGTCGCCGTTCGATCCAGCAGGCGAGCTGCCGTCCATGCTGGACGTGCTGCTGGCGCGTCCTCGTGGCAGCCTGCCGGCACTCGCGCTGCTCATCGTGCCAAGCATGCGCGATGAGACCTGGCCGCTGCGTGCGGTCGTTCGCGTGGCCCGTGCGCTGAGCGACGCGGGCCACGATCCGCTGATCGTCGATCTCTCCTTGGATGAGCCGTTCCTGAGTCGGCATCTGGATCTGGCCACGCCGGAAGGCGCCGCCGACCTCCTGCTGTACGGCGCGTCACTGGACCGGGTCGAACAGCGGGTGAGCACCGACGACGGCGCCGTGCGTGTCGTCGCGGCGGGGGCACGGCTGGCTGGATCGCTGATCCCCGATGCGCTGGGTGCTCTGCGAACGCTGGTCGCGCGCGCAAGACTGAACCGACGCACGCTCGTCTTGCTGGCGCCGGCGGACGAGGAGCTGGGCAAGCCGGTCGCCGCGGCGGCAGGCACGGTCCTGCTCATCGGCGAGACAGCGGCTCCGGTGTCGGCCGCGAGCTGGCTCCCCGTCGACGCCATGCTGGTGGGTGCGCTGGGCGCTCCCGAGCACGATGCGGCCGCCGCCGCAGCCCAGGCCGCCGCCGAACGTGTGAGCCGGGAGCGACGCGCGAAAGCAGAGCAGGCGGCCGCGGTGCGGCCGGTCGCGCCAATCCCGGCGACCGAGCCGGCCGAGCTGCCGCCGATCACGGAGCCGCCGGCCCAGCTGCCGCCGATCACGGAGCCGCCCATCGAACGGCGGCGGCGCAGGCCGCCTCGGCGCAGCCGGCTGGCTGGCGTACTGCTCGTGCTACTCGGCGTCGCGCTCATTGGCGTCGTGTGGTATGCGTGGCGAGAATCCACCCCTTTTTTCGGCCGTCGCGCGGCCGCTCCGGCCGCGCCTGACACGCCCAGGCCGGCGCCTCCGACGTCGCCCGTCGGCGGGCCTCTCGACGAGACCCCACTGCCCTATTCGGTCGCGGTCGAATCGCACCCGGATCTGGAGCGGGCCGTGCAACGGGCAGCGGCATTGCGCCGGCAGGCGCCCGCCACCGGGTTCTACGTTTCGCCACTGCTACTCGACAGCGTCGTCTATTACCGCGTGCTTGCCGGTCCGGCGGCCGACACGGCTTCGGCCGCGGCGCTGATGAATCGCCTGGTTGCCGAGGGGCACAAGAGCGGCCCCGACGACTGGTCTCTGCGGCCGACGCCATGGGCGTTCCTGATCGGTGACTATCCTACCGAGGAGGCCGCTGCGCGCCGGGAAGCCGAGTTGCAGGCGCGGGGGCTCCCCACATATGTGGTCGAGGTGCCATACTCGAGCGGCGGCTCGCTGTACCGGATCTATGCCGGAGCGTTCGAAGGTCCTGCGTTGGCCGATGTGCTGCAGCAGCTCCTCCGCGATGCGGGCGTCGAGGCTCGTCTCGTGCGCAGAACGGGGAAACCGAAGGCATGAAGCTTCGTCGACTCTCACTTCACGGATTCAAGTCGTTCGCCGACCGCACCGAGCTCCGTTTCCACGACGGGATCACCGCCATCGTCGGTCCCAATGGGTGCGGTAAATCGAACATCAGCGACGCGGTTCGCTGGGTTCTGGGCGAGCAGCGCGCATCGGCGATCCGCAGCAGCCGCATGGATGAGGCGATTTTCCAGGGCACCGCTGGCCGGCGGCCGCTGAACCGTGCCGAAGTCGAGCTCGCGTTCACCAACGAGGATCGCCGGATCCCGCTGCCGTACGACGAGGTAGCGATCCGGCGCGTCGTGTTCCGTGAGGGCGGCAGCGATTACGAACTGAACCGCGGGGCCTGCCGGCTGCGCGATATCCTGGACGCGTTTCGGGACACCGGATTGGGTGCCAACGCCTACTCGATCATCGAACAAGGGATGGTCGACGCGATGCTATCGGAGCGCACCGAGGACCGTCGACACCTGTTCGAGGAGGCGGCCGGGATCGGCCGCTACAAGGATCGTCGCAGCGCGGCCGTTCGCCGGCTCGAAGCCGCGGCAACGGACCTCGACAGACTCGACGACATCATCGCCGAGGTCGACTCCAAGGTTCGCGCGCTGGCGCGTCAGCGGAAGAAGGCGGAGCGGTACGGCGAGCTACGCACGCGGCGGCTGGCGGTCGAGATCACAATCGCGCTTGCCGATCTGGGAGACCTCCGCGCCGAGCTCGACGAGGTCGCCGCGCGCCTGGAGACACTGGGCAGCGAGGATCCCGCGGGGCGCGCCGCATTGACCACGGCCGAGGCGGGGCTCGAGCAGCGCCGCATTGCGGCCAACGAGTCCGCCCGCCTGCGCAATGCCGCCGCCACCCAGCTCGAGGAGTCGAATCGACGCATTGCGGAGCGGGAACGGGAGCTCGCGGTTGCGGACGAGCGGCAAAGCCACGCCGAGCGACGGCTCGAACAGATCGGCGCTGAACGAGCGGATCTGCTGGCGCGCCGGTCGACGCTCGAGGAGGAGGCGGCCACGCTGCGCGCCGAGCAGGTGGCGCAGCGGGATGAGGCAGAACGACTTGCGGCCGAGCTGCTCGCGGTGCAGCAGCGACTGAGTGAGCGACGCGAGGCGTTGGTCGACGCCCGCCGCCAGGATGAGCGCTTGCGCGCGCAGGAGGAGGAGCTGAGCCGTCGGCTTGCCCGTGTGCAGGCGGAGGCGGCCGGCGCCGAGGCGCGGGCGACCGATCTACAGCGTCGCCTCGAGCGCATCGATCGCGAGCGTGAGGAGCTCGAGGGCGAGCTTCAGCGGCTCGACGAGCAGGGTGATCTGTTCGCATCCCGCGCGCGCGAGATCGCGAGCACCATGACCGACATCGAGGCGCAACGCGACCAGCTCGCAGGCCGCCTCCAGGAGTTGCGTCAGCGCGAGATCGAAGCCCGCCGTGACGTCGTCGAGGCCGAAGACCGCGCGAATCTACTGGGCGCCCGGCTGGCGTCGCTCGAGTCGCTCGATCGTGAGTTCCACGGCTTCGCGCCTGCGGTTGCGGCCACGCTGGCACAACGCGCGCGGCTCGAGGGGCTGGTCGGCGCTGTGGCCGAAGTCCTGGAGCTCGAGCGCCAGCGGGCCGCCGAGGTCGAGTCGGCGCTCAATTCGGTGCTCCAGGTCCTGGTCGTACGCGACGAGGATGCGGCCGCATCACTACGGCACTGGCTGGCGCAGTCCGAGAACGGTGAGGGCAGCGTGGCACTGCTCCGGCTGTCGTCGTTGCCCAAACTACAGGAGCTACTGAAGGAGCTCGAATTCGCCGGTCGCGCGGCCGACGAGCCCGTGCTCGTAGGCCGCCGAGCGCGTATCGCCGCGTTGCGCGCGGAGGTCGAAACCGGCTCGCGCGATGCGGATCAGCGTCGCGCTGAGCGCGCCAACGTGTTTGCGCAGTTGGAGGCCGTCGAGGGCGAGCTGCGCCAGGTCGAGGAGCGCCTGCGCGAGCTCGACCTGGAGCTGCGGCGCGCACATGCCGACGAAACCGCACGCGCAGGCCGCCAGCAGCAGGCGGTCCGCACGCATGGTGAGCTCGAATCGCAGAAGGGCAGCGTGGTCGACGGCGCCGAGCGGGTCCGACGTGAGTCACGGCAGGCGGTCGAGGAGGCGGAGCGGCTGAGCGCGGCGGTCGAGGTGAAACGTGAGGAGCGTCGATCAATGGCCCGGCTCGTCGCGGAGCGCGAAGCCGCGTGGGACGCAGTGCGCGAGCAAGAGGCCGAAGCCCGCGTGCTGCACGCGCGCTCAGAGAGTTCACTCGCAACCATCGAGCGCCGGCTCGGCGCCGCGGAGGAAGGCGTCGCCCACGCTCTGCAGCGCCTGGAGGCGCTGACCGCCGAGGAGCGTGAGCACCGCGCTGCGCTGGAACAGATCGCGGAATTACGGCTCGATGCCGGTGCCGCACTCGAGCACCTCTTCGGCACGCGAGACCAACTGGCGGCGGATTTGCGTGATCTCGATGAGCGCGCTGAACGTGAGCGCGGGGAGATCGAGCAGCTCGAAGCCGAGGTGCGCCGGCTGCGGCGCTCGGTCGACGCCATCGGTGAAGAACGCCACCGACTCGAGTTGCGGCGCGCCGAGGGTGAAGCGCAGCAGCGCAGCGTGCGCGAGCGCATTGAGATCGAATGGGGTCGTGGTTTCGATGACCTCGTACAGCATACGGCGCTGGCGGAAGGCGAGCTCGAGGCGCTGCGCGCCGAGCTCCACACGCTGACGACGGATCTGGAGCGGCTCGGGCCGGTGAATCTTCTGGCGATCGAGGAATACGAGGAGGAACGCCAGCGGCTCGCGTTCCTGACGGCGCAACGCGACGACCTGCTGCAGGCGAAGCAGGAGCTGGAAACGGCGATCCGCGAGATCAACCGGACGGCGAAGGAGCTGTTCGAAGGCACGTTCGAGCAAATCCGGCAGAATTTTCATGTCACGTTTGGCACCCTGTTCGAGGGCGGCGAGTGCGATCTGTGGCTTGCGGATCCGAGCGATCCGCTCGAATCACCGATCGAGGTGTCTGCCTCGCCGCGCGGCAAGCGGACACAACGGATCACGCAGCTCAGCGGCGGTGAGCGGGCACTGACTGCGCTCGCGCTGCTGTTCGCGATCTATCTCGTGAAGCCGAGTCCGTTCTGTGTGCTCGACGAGGTCGATGCGCCCCTCGACGAGGCGAACATCGACCGCTTTCTCGCCATGCTTCAGCGTTTCAAAGCGGAGACGCAGTTCGTGGTCATCACGCACAACCCGCGCACGATGGAAGCGGCGGACTGGATCTACGGCGTGACCATGGAAGAGGCGGGAATCAGCTCGATCGTCGGCGTACAGATCGAGGATGCTGTTGGCGCGACCTGAACCAGGCGCGGGCTCGCGCACACTGCTGCTTGCCTGCCTGTTAACCCTGCTCGGCCTCGAGCCGCTCGTCGCGCAGGGCACGTGCCCGCTGGCAGTCGACCCCGGGGCGCTCGCCCCGGCCAGCTACGGCCCGCTCTTTTCCGCGTTGCGCCAGATGCGGATCCCCGAGGTGCATACCCTCGGCTTCACGGGCGCTGGCGTACGGATCGGCGTGATCGACACCGGCTTCGAGGACCGGCATGAGAGCCTCGCGCCGCTCGCCGTGCTCGCTCGCCGCGATTTCATCCAAGGCGACACGATCATCCACGATGAGCCGGCCGATACGCTCGGCAACGCGGACGCGCACGGCACCGCTGTGCTATCGATCCTGGCGGCGTGCGCGCCGGACAGGCTGGTCGGCCTCGCGTTCGGCGCGGAGTTCGTGCTGGCCAAGACGAACGTGCCGCCCGGAACGCTGGATACGCGAGCCGACGAACAACGCTGGATCGACGCTGCGCACTGGGTGGATTCGCTGGACGTGGACGTCGTCAACTCCTCACTGGGCTTCAAGTTTTTCGCGGACGCGGACGATTATGAGTTCGCCGAGATGAACGGCGATCTGCTGCCATCGACGCGTACGGCCGACAGTCTGGCGGCGCACGGCGTGCTGGTCGTGACAGCGATAGGTAACGAGGGACCGAACCCCGGTACGATCAAGGCGCCCGCCGATGCGGACAGCGTCCTCGCGGTCGGCGCAGTGGACTCGAGCGGCGCGGTAATCTTCCGCTCGTCACGGGGGCCGACCGCCGATGGCCGAATCAAGCCCGAGTTGAGTGCGCGCGGGCTGAACCTGCCTGCGGCGGATGATACCGGGCTCGATCGCTATCATGCCGGCGTAACGGGCACCAGCTTCGCCGCACCGCTGATCACGGGTGCGGTGGCGCTGCTCATGGAAGCGTGGCCGGCGCTCAACGCGATGGCGATTCGACGGGCGCTCCTGCTCTCCGGCTCCACGGCGAGCCGTCCGGACAACAATGTTGGCCGCGGCGTTCCCGATGTTCTCTCCGCATTGTCGTTCCCGGAGGGGATTTCGCTGCTGCGAGTCGAAGGCGCACAGGATGATGGCACGCTGAGCACGCTCTCACCGGTGTTCCGCTGGGACGTACCACTCGTGCACCAGACCGCAAGGCCGGTTCGCTACTTTCTCGAACTCGCGACGGATTCCGCATTTGCCGATGTGCTCTATCGCGACTCGGTCGGCGACGCGTTCGCGTTGCCGCTGCGGCGAGGCATCCGGCCCACGCAACGAATCCTGTGGCGGGTCGTCGCAGTGGGCGCGAACAGCGCGACCCGCGTCGGGCCGATCGGTGGACCACTGCGAGTGCCGAGCTGGGTGCGACTGATCAGCTTCAACAGCACGAGCGGTAACTTCGTGCCGTCAGCGCGGCCCACGTTCGTCTGGTCGGCCCTACCCGCGCCGGCGCCGATCGGACCGCTGGAGTTCGAGCTGCACGTGCTCGATCCGACGGACGGCGACATAGTGCAGACGATGACCACCGTTGGCGACACGACGGTGACCCTTGCTGATCCGCTGGTGGTCAATCAGGCGTATCGCTGGCGGGTGATCGCGCGCACTCAGGCCGGCGTCGCCGATACCACGGAGAGCGTGGCTCCGTTCGTCGTGGTGAGTGAGGAGAGCCCGCCAGCCACGCTCCTCTATCAGAACTTTCCGAACCCGTTCCCTGGCGCCGCGCCGAACGGGCGGACCACGCTCTGGTTCGACCTCGCCGAACGCGCGAGCGTCCAGCTCACGATACACGACCTGCGCGGGCGTCTGATCCGTCGGCTGATTCCAGGACCGGGCTGCGGGCCGGTCGAGCTGGATGCGGGTGTCTACGGCCGTACGATGACGAGCGCTGATCCGTGCGTCAGCACGCAATGGGACGGTCGCGACGAACGCGGTCAGCTCGTTCCATCGGGCGTGTATATCGCGCGGCTCCGTGCCGGCGGCCGCGAGCACTTCATTCGTCTCGTGTTCCTGCCAGGCTGAGACAGTGAAGCTCGTGGTGCTCGGATCCGGCACGGTGGCGCTGCACCCCGAGCGCGTCTGTGCCGGCTACTACGTCGAGGCCGGGCCACACCGTATCCTGCTGGACTGCGGCCCCGGCACACCGCACCAACTGGCGCGGCTCCGACTGCGCTGGGACCGCATCACGCATATCGCGCTGTCTCATTTTCACACCGATCACGTGGCGGGGCTGCCGCTGCTGATCTTCGCGATGCGCCACGGCGTGCCGGAGCCGCGCAGCGAGCGCCTCGACCTGGCTGGGCCCGAGGGGGCCAGCGCCCTCATCGAGCGTCTGGCCGATGCGTTCGGCGACTACCTGCGCGATCCGGGCTTTCCGCTGAGCATCACGGAGCTGGCCCACGGAGAGACGTGGCCCCTGGCAACCGGCATCCACCTGCTGGCGCACCGGACACCCCACACCGACGCGTCGCTGGCATACCGCTTGGAGACCCCCGATGGGGCGATCGGGTATACCGGCGATACCGGCAATAGCGAAGAGCTCGGCGCCTTTTTCGACGGCGTCGACATTCTGATTGCGGAATGCTCGCTGCCCGATGAGGCTGCGCTCGAGAATCATCTCACGCCCTCGCGTGTGGCCGCGCTCGCACGTCGCGCCGCGCCCGGGCTCCTGCTCGTCACACATATGTATCCGCAGCTCGAGGCGCAGGACGTGCCCGCGCTGATCCGGGCCGCCGGCTGGGATGGTGGCTTCGACGTCGCACACGACGGGATGCGCATCGATGTGGCGCGCCAGCTCGATCGGCCCGGCTAGACGGCCGCAACGGGTACGGCTACATTCATGCTCTGCGCGCAGTTACGCGCCTATTCGCCATCCGCAGGAAGACGTATGCTCGTCGTGATGAGCCATGACGCGACCGACGCCGACGTGCGCCGCGTCGTCGACACGATCGAAGAGCTGGGCTACGAGGCTCGCCCGATACCGGGCCGCAACCGCACGGCGATCGGGCTGGTCGGCAACGACGGCAAAGTCGACGGCGCGAGGCTCGAGGCGCTGCCTGGTGTGCTCCAGGTGATCCAGGTCACTCAACCGTACAAGCAGGTCTCCAGGGAGTGGCGTTCGGAGCCGACCATCGTCGAGCTGCAGAACGGTACCCGCATCGGCGGTGAGGAGGTCGTGCTCATGGCCGGCCCCTGCGCTGTCGAATCCGAGCCGCAGATCGTCTCCATCGCGCGACGCTTGCAGCACATGGGCGTCCCGGTCCTGCGGGGCGGTGCATTCAAGCCCCGTACGTCGCCCTACTCGTTTCAGGGTCTCGGAGTCGAGGGGCTGCGCCTGCTGGCGCGCGCACGCAGCGAAACCGGGCTCGCGGTCGTGACCGAAGCGCTCGAGCCGGACATGGTCGGCTTAGTGTCGGACTATGCCGATATCGTGCAGATCGGTGCGCGCAACATGCAGAACTATCCGCTGCTGAGGCGGGCCGGGCGCTGCGGCAAGCCAGTGCTGTTGAAACGCGGCATTGCGGCCACGATCAAGGAGCTGCTGCTGGCGGCAGAGTACATCCTGGCCGAGGGCAATCCGGACGTGATTCTGTGCGAGCGTGGCGTTCGCGGCTTCGACGAGCACACGCGCAACCTGTTGGACCTGACAGCGATCCCCGTGGTGCATTCGCTGTCCCACCTGCCGATCATCGCGGATCCGAGCCATGGCACGGGCGTGCGCACGAAGGTCACGCCGATGGCGCGCGCGGCGATCGCCGCTGGCGCCGACGGACTGATGGTGGAAGTGCATCCGGATCCGGACCGCGCCCTTTCGGACGGAGCGCAGTCGCTGAGCCCTGAGCAGTTCGAGGAGCTGGTCGGTCAGATCCGGATCATCGCCGACGCCATCGGTCGGCGGCTTCCGGTACGCGGCGCCGAGCCGCTCGGCGCCCTGCCCTGAGCCACGCAGAGCCGTCCGCTTTCCTGGCCGTCCGGGCCATGGCAATGCCCGCGGCGAGCACGCACCGTCGCGGCATGGCGCGTTCACACGAGCTCGGCCGCGCAGGCGAGCTGGCCGCGGCGAAGCTGCTCCGTGAGGCTGGCTGGACCATCCTCGAGCGGAATGTCCGTTTCGGCCGGAAGGAGATCGACCTCGTCGTACGACGCGACGGCGTCGTGGCCTTTGTCGAGGTCAAGACACGAGCAGGGCGAGCGTGCGGCCACCCACTCGAGTCGATAACGGCGCGGAAGCGGCGCGAGATCGAGCGGGTGGCACGCTGGTGGGTCGCGCGCTACGGCAGTGCCGGCGAGCAGTATCGCTTCGATGCGATCGCGGTCGACTGGGGTGGCGATGGCGCCCCGCGCTTGGAGCACGTGGTCGACGCCTGGCGACTCGGCTGACCCTGGTGGTGCTACGGCGTCGCGTCGCCCGCCGATTCGAGCAGCATCTCGCCCACTCTGAGCATGCCGCGGCCGCGCTCCTGCAGCACCGTGCCGAGTCGCCTGGTCAGATCGGGTGTGACCGCATCCGGGCGCTGGCGCAGCCGCTGAAGCTCCTGCGGCTCGAGACCGAGCGCCAGGGCCAGCTCCTTCTCGGATCCCAGGAACAGATCGGCGGCGCGGCGGAAATCGAGTCCGGGCATTCTCGGTTCGGTCGTCTAGTTCGCGAAGCGGCGATGATCGATCATGAGACAGCGATCCTGTACGACGAACATGCCTTCGCGCGCGAGCGCCTCAGCCGCATCCTCGTGACGGATGCCGGACTGAAACCAGACGGCGCGCGGGCGTTTTGCGATCAGGTCGGGCACGTGCGGCGGGATATCTCGCGAGCGGCGGAATACGACCACGATGTCGACGGGTCCCGGCACGTCCTGCACCCGACGCCAGACGTCGCGGCCCAGGATGCGTCTGGCCTGCGGATAGTAGACCGGCACCGGCAGGATCTCCAGTCCGACCGCGTGCAGGTACTCGGCAACGTAGAACGCCGGCTGGCCGGCCTGTGCCTCCGTCTTGATGCCGAGCACGGCGATCCGGCGCGCGGCGCGCACGAGGCTGGCGACGTCGTCGTCGTCTTCGATCAGCTTGTCGCGCCACACAGCGGTCATATGCCGGGCTCCCTGCGGAATGCCGCAAGCCTGCTCGCCACAGGCGGTTGACTATGATCTCCTGCACCGCTACGATTCCAGCGGCGTCCCAGGACCCAAGGGCGCGAACCCGCGAATCCCGTCAGGACCCCGCAGGTAGCAGCGGTAAGCGTGGTGAGCGTCGCTTCGGCAACCCTGGGGCGTCTTTTTTCCTTCAGTGCAAACGACTTGCCGTCGGCGACATCGTGGCCTAAGCTGACGCGTTCTTCAACACCGATCCCCCTTTCCTGAATTCGGCATGAGCAGGACCGCGCTGGCGCGGACGTACCGCCCTCGGCGCTTTTCCGAGCTATCCCGCCAGGAACACGTCGCCGAAACGCTGAAAGCCGCGGTCTCCAAGGGCCGCGTGGCGCACGCGTACCTGTTCTGTGGGCCGCGCGGGGTCGGTAAGACGACGGCCGCGCGCGTGCTCGCCATGGCCTTGAATTGCCCGAACCGCCGCGGCGATGGCGAGCCGTGCGGCAGCTGCGAATCGTGCGAGCGGATCTGGAGCGGCCGTACGTCCCTGGATGTGATCGAGATCGACGCCGCGTCGAACCGAGGTGTCGATGATGCGCGCGAGCTCCGCGAGCGCGCGATGTACGCGCCGACCGATGAGCGCGGCTACAAGGTTTATATCATCGATGAAGCGCACATGCTCACGCGCGAGGCGTGGAATGCGCTGCTGAAGATTCTCGAGGAGCCGCCGCCGCGTGTCATCTTTGTATTCGCCACAACCGAGCCGCAGAAGATCCAGCAGGCGGCACCGCCGATCCTGTCGCGCTGCCAGCGTTTCGATTTTCGGCGGATCGGCGTCAGTGCCATTGTCGACAGGTTGCGCGAAGTGCTCGAACAAGAGGGGGTGGCGGCGGAAGAGCAGGCGCTCGTCGCGATCGCGCGGCGCGCCGAAGGTGGGCTGCGGGACGCGTTGTCGCTGCTCGACCAGGTGCTCTCGGTCGCCGAAGACCGGCTTGTCGCCGCCGAGGTGGAACGACTGCTCGGCGTGGTGGGCGAGGAGCTGTATGTCGAGCTGTTCGACCTGTTGGCCGACGGGCGCGACGCCCAGGTCTTTCGCTTCGTTCAGCACCTCGTCGACGAAGGCTACGACCTGACCGAATTCTATCGCGGGCTGGCCGACGCGATCCGGCTGCGGCTGATGGCGCGCTTGGAGGGTGAGGACGCGATCGAGGCGCGTGACGATCTGCGAGAGGCGATCCGCGCGCAGGCCGCGCGCTTCGCCACCGGCGACCTGCTGCGCATGCTGAGCCAGGTCGCCGAGCTGGATGTCGACGGCCGCTTTCGCAAGAGCGGCAGCCCGCGGATCCTGCTGGAGACACTGTTGCTGCGCTTCGCCCACCTCGACCGCACGGTGGAGCTCGAGGAGCTGATTCGGGCCGTCCAGGGCGGCGCCGCGGCCGCGGAGCCCCGGCC
>JBOHRE010000003.1:0-75245 GCA_050732635.1 Longimicrobiales bacterium
GCGCCCACGCGGGCAGCGCCGCACGCGCCAGCACGATGCCGACGGCCGCCAGCCCGGCGAGAGCCGCCGTATCGATGGCGCGATCGGCGACACCGCCGAGAACTGCGGCTTCCGGGCGGCCCGTCGCCTTGCCGGCGAGCACGGCGCGCAGCACATCGCCGCCGACGATACTGGGCAGGCAGAGGTTGGCGAACAGCCCAGCGGCGTAACAGCGAATTGCCGGCAGCAGCCGCAGATCGGAGCGGCCGGCATTGAGGATCAGCCGCCATTTCAGCACGCCGATGGCGTGACCGGCGAGGAAGCCGGTCAGGACGAGCGCCCAGACGCCCGGGCGCAGGCGACCCGCCACGCCCCGCAGCTCATGCCAGGGCAGGAAGCTCAGCAGCGCCGCCAGTACGACGGCGCTGATCACCAGCCGCCACCAGAACCGCCTCATCGACGACTCATCGCGATGCGCGCATTCTGATCGGCGAGCAGCCCGACGGCCCAGACGATCAGCGCGCCGAGCATCCCCAGTACCGCCGTTTCAGACAGGTTCCCGATCCACAGGTCGTAAATGAACTTGCCGATCCCGCCGAGCGCCAGGATGCCGCCGAGCGGCAGGAACACCTTCAACGGATTGAAGAAGACGATCGTGCGCAGGATCAGCAGCAGGAAATCGTAGGCGTGTCGCGAACGAATCTTCGATTCACCGAGCCGCGCGAGGTAGTCGATAGGCACGTACTCGACCGCATGACCATTGCAGGCGCAGGCCAGGGTGATCGTCGTGGTGAAGGAGAACCCTGATGGCAGTAGGTGCAGGTAGCGCTCGATCAGATCGCGCCGCATCAGTCGCAGCCCGGAATTGAGGTCGGGCAGCCTGCGTCCGGCCAGATAGCTGGCCAGCCAGCCCAGGAACGCCTTGGCGGGACGTCGCACCAGCGGGATCTTCACGGTCCGGCCCGTCCTCGCGCCCACCACCATGTCGTTGCCCGCGGCCGCGGCCAGCAGCGCGGGGATCGCAGCGGCGGGGTAGGTACCATCGGCGTCGGTGATCAGGATCCAGTCGAACCGCGCCGCCGCTACACCGCTCTTCAATGCTGCGCCGTACCCGCGGTTGCGACGCTGGCGCAGCACGCGGATGCCGGCGCCCGCCGCGCTCAGCGCGGTGTCATCGGTCGAGCCGTCGTCGACCACCACGATCTCGTACGTCCAGCCCGTGGTCTCCATCACGGTCTGGACAGCGCGGATCTGCGCCGCAACGTGCCCGGCCTCATTGAATGCGGGGATGACGACCGACACCGCCCGGTCGAGCACCCGCTGGTCCGGCTCGGCGATCTCCTCGATCAGGCCCAGCGCGGTCATCTCGGCATACGTCATGGATGCACCTTCACGACTATGGTCCCGCCGCTGACCGTGCCAGGAAACTCGGCCGCGGTCCTGTACTCGGTTTGTACCCGCTGCCAGATCTCGGGCTGGAGCGCGGCCAGGCGCGCGGCAAACGTGTACACCAGCCAGGTCCGGGAATGACTCCGCTCGATCGCCTGCAACTGCCTTGCTGTGCGCACTTCCGTCCAGCCGGAGCCGGCGTAGGGCGCATACGGCACCGCGCTCATGTCGATCGTCACCACGGCGTCGCCATCAGTCTGCGAGCGACGGATGAACTCACCCGCCGCGAGGTAGTCCTGCTTCGGTCCCCAGGCCCGCACCACCAGCGGCGCCGTGGCCAGGATGACCAGGGCCGCCGCGGCCGTGGCCGCCGGCGCCCAGCGTGCTGGCAACGCCAGCTCGGCCAGGCTGAAGCCGCCACGAAACACGATCAGTACGGCAAAGCCGGCCAGCGAAAAGAAGAAGCGTGGCCACAGATTGTGCGCGAGCGCCAGGAGTGCCACAGCCGTGAGCACACCGGGCAGCACCATCACCGCCAGCGCGACGGGTCGTTGCCGCAGATAGCTCAGGCCGCCGGCGCCGAGCACGACGGCTGCCAACAGCAGCATCAATGGCCCGCCCGGCACGCCGACCGCCATGCCGCGAATCGTCTCGGCCACCAGCCACGCCGGGTCCTTCCATTCGATGTCGACAGCCGCCATGGTCGGCTCGAGCAGCACGCCAAGGAGCTGGGGCAGCACCAGTGCATAGAGCTGCAGCGTGAAGGTGCCGGCCAGCACGAAACCCAGCAGCGGCTGCCAGACGGACGCATACCGCAACCCCGCCTGCCGCTGGCGCCAGAGCACCACTGCCAGCACCAGACCATGCGCCGCCATCACGAACAGCGCCGTGATATGGGTGTACGCGGCCAGCGCCATGCTCGCACCGTACGCCAGCGGCAGGCGCCACCCGCCGGCACCGCCGCTCGCCAGACTCGTCAGGAACACCCCGCTCGCGATCACCGTCCAGAGCATCAGGCCGGTGTAGCCGCGAGCATTCTGCGAAAACCAGATGTGGTGATACGACACCGCCAGAAACGCGATGGCCAGCAGCGCTTCGCGCCGGTCCGCGATCAGCCGGCCGAACCAGTACAACGCGCCCAGGCTGGCAACGCCGAAGACGACCGCGGGCAGCCGCAGCGCCCACGCGCTCTCGCCGACCGCTGCGACCACCGCCCTGGCGCTCAACGAGTACAGCATGTGCTGGTTCTGGCTGTCGAAGGTGGCGACGATCTCGCGCACCGGCAGCCGCACGTACGTGACCAGCGTGCGGATCTCGTCGAACCACAGCCCGTGCCCCAGGCCGTACAGTCGCAGCGCCTCCGCGACCAGCAAGATCAGCCCCAACAGCGCCCACTCCCAGCGCGAGGGCGCGCCCGGCTCGCGCACCACCGACGCGACCAGCGGCGGCCCCGCCACCACCGGCCTCAGCTGCACCGCCAGCGCGAGCAGCACCGCATGCACGAGTAGCAACGCGCGAAACAGCAGCACCCCGTGCTCGACCACGGGCCGCAACGGCGATGCATCGCCCACCAGCGCCGCCGCCGTCGGCCCCACCGGCAGCAGCGCGGATGTCAGCCCCAACGCGAGGGCTACGAGAACTCGCAACAATACCTCGATATGAACGATCGGGCGGGTCCCGCGCCCGCAGCGTGCAATCCGTATTCCCTGCATGGCCCCTGGAGCCGCGTCCGTCGCCGGCGCGGACTGTTGCGTCCGCGCAACAGAACGCCAGCCGGGAAGCCCGTGTTAGCGGGGCCGCACATCGGCCGCGGCGGGCAATGCAGTGAGCTCGACGGCCGAACCGCCGCGAATCCGGACGTGGTAGTACGCGCGTCCGGCGAAGCGGCGCATGAGCCGGAGGTTGTCGGCGCCGCGGTCCTTGGCGAAGATGACGTCGCCGGAGCCGAGCGGGTACGTGTTGAGCGGAAAGGCGGACTTCCAGGCCCAGCCGTCTTCCGCGACGAAGACGAGCGCAGCGGTCAGATCCCGCCGTTCGACCTCTTCTCTGAGCGCACCGGAGGCCTGACGGTAGTTGCGACCGTATTCCGGAAGCAGGTCCGCATAGGGCATGGTGAGCACATAGACGAGCAACGCCGCGAGCGCGGCTCGGGCGTACCGAGACACGGGGAGTGGCGCAGCGAGCCAGCCGGCGAGCGGCAGGGCGATGGCGACGGCGAGCGCGGGGACGGCCAAGAAGTAATGGCGCGATCCGTACGCCACGCCGTGATAGAAGTGCAGCACGTAGATGCCGAGGAGCGTGAGGCCGGAGGCCAGCAACACACCGTGCCAGGGGTTGCGCCGCCAGTCCGCGCGAAACGCGGTGAGGCCGCAGATGGCGAGCAGGAGGAGCGGCAGACCGTGGACATCGAGCGACAGCTGCGCGAGCCGGTAGCTCGATACGCGCACTGCGTCGGACGGATAATAGCCCGGGAATTCGGGCCCGTGCAGCGTGGTGCCCATGTCGGGGCCGAAGCCGAGGCCGAACCGCTGCCCCGGGTCGCGTTCCAGGAAGTACTTGGCCATCGGCATGAGGCGACCGTCGCCCGTGAGCTGAGCGTTGTACCACCAGGTGAAGAGCACGCCGAGCGAGGCAATGACGCCGACCAGCGCGAGCTGCTTCACGAGGCCAGGGTCGTGGCGCAGCCGCAGAAGCAGGTAGATGAAGAACGGCACGGCAGCCATCGCCGCGTCGATCGGTCGCACCAGCAGATTGAGGGTCAACGCCAGCCCGGCCAGTGCGGCGAACCACGCGCTGCGCTCGCGCATCATGCGTACCCACGCCCAGGCGAATACGAGGAACAGAAACAGGTTCGCGGTGTGCGCCATGTAGGTGGCGGACATGAAGAGCACGAACGGCGAGACGGCCATGAGCAGCACGGCCAGCTGCCACTGCGCCGGCGTGTATCCGGCCGCTCGCAGCAGCGCGGCGAAGACCAGAACGCTGAGCGCGCCGAGTAGCGGATTGATGATCCAAGGCGTGTCCATCAGGTAGCCGAGGGCGAGCAGCGCGGGCCAGCCGGGATTCATGATGCCGTACCACCGCTCACCGTCCATCATGGTATGCACGAAGCCGAAGAATTCCGGTTCGGCAGGTGTGGGCAGGGACAGGCTGCCGGTCGCGAGCGTGCGCGCCTGGAACTGATAGGCGACCTCGTCGCTCACATGAGGCACGTTGTCGAGCACGAGAAAGACGGCGGCCAGCGAGGCGACGAAGAACAGGGCGGCGATGGCGGGCAGCGGGTAGGTCGTCGCCAGGCGCACGACCCGGAACGCCGCGGCGTCCCAGCGCAGCGCGAGCAGCACGAGCCCCAGGTAAATGGCGCTGCTGATCGCGACCCTGGCCCAATAGCCCACGGGCTGCATGTAATCGCCCGCGAGCAGTGGCAGCAGGATCGCAGTGGCCGTGGCGAGGGCGAGCAGCAGCCCGACTCGCGCGCGCAGTGTAGGGAGGCTCGCCTCGTCGCCGCTCGCCGGCACGGTAGCCTCGCTCAGGCGCGGGTGACGGTCGCGCAGGGCGGGCCGCCGGATCATGGCGCCGCCCGCTCGAGCTGCCGCGGCCGCAGGCGGTGGCGCGCAATCGTACGCAGCATGCGCAGTGCGGTGCGGCCGATCGCGACGTAGTTCGCCGAGTGCTTCGAGTCGCCGGCGATGCGTCGATGATAGGAGACCGGCACTTCGATCACGCGCTGTCCTGCCCGCAACGCAGCGACCATCATCTCCGGAGACAGCTCAGGACCCACGCCGTGCAGGTACGGCTCCATGCGTGCGTACGAGTCGCGCCACAGCGCCCGGAACGTGCAACCGACATCGGTAAAGCGAGCCCGCCGCTGCCACCACAGCGTCTCGACCAGCTTGGCGACGGCGATGTTCCCGAGTCGGACGGGGCCGCGCATGTTGGTGCCCTGCTCGATGAGCTCTCGCGTGGTGCGCGTACCAATGACGAAGTCGGCGTCCTTCAGGTACTCCAGCAGCTTGCCGAGGTCGCGTGCGCGGAACGAATGGTCGGCCTCGGTAACCACGAGGATGTCTCCCTGCGCGCGCGCCAGACCGTACCGGATCGTCTCACCGTAGCCGTCCAGCGCCACCGTCTCGACGCGAGCGCCCGCCTCGCGTGCCACCTCGGCCGTTCGGTCGGCCGAGCCGTTGTCGACGACGAATACCTCGTCCACGAGCGGCGCAAAGTCGCGCACCACGTAGCCGATGGACTGCTCCTCGTTATAGGCGGGGATCACCACGCTGATCGTAAAATCCGGGAAATGCGCGGCACGCGCCACGTACTGTGCGTAGTTGTGGTCATCGACCGAGTTGATGTTCACATACGTGCCCTCCAGGAAGAAGGGCAGGACGCGTTTGCCCTGTTGCGCCAGGCGGTCGATCGCATCGGTCAGCTCGACCCGACCCGTCCTGCTCGAGCGAGGCGTGCGCTCGATGGTATCAAAAATCTCCGGCGTGAATACGTACGTGCCGCAGCCAAGGTAGCCGGTTTTCACGTCCGCCGGCTTCTCGACCAGTCGCGTGATCCGATCCCCATCGATCTCGACGGCGTAGTTCCCGCGGATCAGATCCGGCCGCGCTCCGGTCACCACGCCGCAGATCGCATCGAAGCCGTTCTCCGAGACCAAGGCCAGCCCGTCGTGGTTCGAGCGCAGGTACACCTCGTCCCCGAGCACGGTCACAAACGGGCCGGATAGTGCCGGCTTCGCCTGCATCATGCCGGTCGCCAGACCCCTGTCCACGTCCGCGCAGTTAACGAACCGGATGGCGACGCCAAGCTCCGAACCGTCGCGCAGCCGGGCCCTCACCTGCTCGCCCAGGTAGCCGATGATCACCGTGAAGTCGCGGATGCCCAGCCGGTCGCGGAGCATCTCGATGTTTCGCACGATCAGCGGCTTGCCGTCGACCTCGAGCAGCACCTTCGGCACGTCCGAAGAGCGCGGGTACGCACGACGGCCTCGGCCGGCGGCAGGAATCAATGCGCGGCTCAGCACCAGGGCGCCTGCGCCATCCATATGAGGTAGGGGGAACGCCGGACCTGGCGGACACGGGGCAAAACACGCACCGCGCGGAGAGGTCGCCCAGCAACGCCCTAAGCAGCGATACGGCTTGAGGTTAGCCGCACTCTGCAGCACTCTCGGCAGCGACCCTGTCGCGCGCGTGCAACAGGATGGATGCGGGCCTGTTCAGTTTGCCGGCAGCGGCACGATCTTCACCAGCAGCGCATCGGTTCTGCCCCGCAGCGAGGACTGTAGCGCCCGGAGCGTGGGGATGTTGCTGGAGAGGGTCTGGCCGCCGACGTAAAAGCTGCCATCCGCAGCGACATGCGAGGTGCGACCCTCGTCGCGGGCGGTACCTCCGATGCGAACGGAGAAGAAGAGGGTCGCGAGATCGGAGGAGAGCTTCGCCGCGATCAGCTCACCTTCACCGAACGATGTACTGAGCGTGTCGGTGGTCACCGGGAAATCCGGCGAGTAGCTCTGGCCGGTAAAATAGATGTTGCCATGAGCGTCGACGGCAGCGCCCTCGCCGCCGTCGCCCTCAGAGCCACCGAGGAAGGTGCTGGCCAGCAGGCGGGAGCCGTCGGCCGAGATCTTGGCTGCGAAGGCGTCGCCGGGATTATTGGTGCCCTGCCCCGTGCCGGGACCACCCATGCCGCCGAAGGTCGGCTGGACGGCACCGCTGGACACGGGGAAGTCGTCGGAGAGTGTCTTTGCCGAGACCACGGCATTGCCCGCGGGATCGATGGCCAGCTCGTGGGTCTCGGTCCACTCGTGACCGGATCCGCCGAGGTATGTGCCCCAGTGCAGGCGGGAGCCATCGCTGGACAGCTTGCCCACGAAATAATCGGACGGGCCGCTCAGCTGGCGATCGAATCCGCCGGGTGTGGGCATGTCGGCCGAGGCGGTCGCGATGAGGACGTAGATGTCGTCGTTGTTCGGATCGAGCCGCAGCGAGTTCGTGTTCTGCTCGGTGCCGGAGCCGCCGAGGTAGGTGGCCCACAGCACGCGTGAGCCATCGCCCTGCACCTTCACGATCAGGGCATCGCGTCCGCCGCGGATGCCGGATTGAAACGCGTTTGCGAACCAGCTCTGCGGGAAGCCACCGGCTCCTGCGTCGTCGGACGTCATGAGCAGGACGTTACCGGCACGGTCCACATCGATGTCGCGGATCGGGACGATGCTCGAATTTCCGAAATAGCTGCACCAGTCGACCTGGCCCGCGGACGTGAGCTTGCAGACGAAGCCGTCCTGCCGGCCGTAGAGCGTGTGGTCGATGCTGCCGACGAAGCCGGTCTGGAATGCGCCCGAGGTCACGGGGAACCCGGCGCCGGCACGACCGGCGACGAAGATCGAGCCGTCGGCGGCCAGCTCGATCGCGTACGCACGATCGAAGTTCGGCCCGCCGATGTACGTCGACCAGATGATCTGACCACCGGGGCCGAGCTTGGTCACGAATACATCCTCCGCATCGGAGCCGGGATTGTTGAAGGTGCCGTCCCAGGCTCCGGCCACGGGGAAGTCCGGCGAGCTCGTGCCTCCGGCGAGGTACACGTTACCCAGCGGATCGCTCGCGATGTCGCGGAGCTGCTCGGTGCCCGAGCCGCCCAGATAGGTGACGTAGGCCACGACCATGGCCTGCACGCCCGGGGTTACGGTGCCTGTCGTCACCTGGATCTGAGCCGAGCCGCTCCTGCCGTCGCTGCTGGCGGTGATGGTGGCGTTGCCCACTGCGACGCCCGTGACCAGTCCCGCGCTGGACACGGCGGCGCGGCTCGAATCGGAGCTGCTCCAGCGGATCGGGTAGCCGCCGAGCGCATTGCCGGCAGTGTCCAGCACGCGGGCAGTCAGGCGGACCGTCCCACCAACCGAAATGGACGCCTGTGCCGGCAGCACCTCGACGGCCTCGACGGGCAGCGTGCCGACCGAGCCATCATCGCCACAGCCGCTGCCGATCGCCGCCCACGTGAAGAGCGCGGCGAGTGAACGCCGAACGTTGCTTGCGTATCGCATCTCGATCCCCTGAAAGGCCGGCTCCTGCATGGGTCGGGCCGCAGTTGCCACACCCTGCCGTTCTGGTGCGCTCATGACGGGTGGGCGCACCGGCTACGGAACCATTGGCGTGAGGCGCAGGGCCCGGCTCCCCGGCGACTAATCGGCGAACGCTGCGGCTTCGGGGCGCTCGGCCGCTGCCGCGCGCTCGAATCGATAACGGTGCGCGGCGCCGCCGTTGACGGCCGTATCCCAGAGCACGGGCAGGTCTCTGAGCCAGCCGCCAGCGACCGCGAGAAGCGCTACGCAAAGCGTGGCCACCCGGAGCCGCTGCTGCGGCTTCCAACGCAATCGTTCGACGGCCAGCCGCGGTGCGGCCAGCACGATTGCCGCCGGCACGACCAGCAGCGCGTGCAGCGGCACGGCATACCGCGACAGCGAGTATGTCACGCCGAAGACCAGGGTCGCGTGGCCGATGTACAGCAGCGCGAAGCCGCGGAATGCCGATGGCGCCATCACCGCCAGGCCCGCGAAGCCGGCGATCACGAGCCCGGCGAAGAAGGCGGCACTCACAGGCGTGAGCAGCGGCGACAACCATTTTCTGGCCCGCGGGCCGTACCAGCCGTTGCGCAGGTGGCGGAGCAGGAACGAATCGAGCGTCCAGAGGTGCTGCGCTTCCCAGGCGGCCTTTCGAAGAAAGCGATCGGGCGCAGCGGCTATATTGGCGCGCGCGAGCTCCATGGCAGCCGCTTGCGCGCGCGCCGCATCGTGGACGACGAGCTGCTCGTAGCGCTCACCACCGATCCGGCCGAACCGCTCGCTCCAAAAGTCGTCCTTGTCGACGTACGCGGCTTCGGGCTGATTACCGACCAGAAAATTGAAGGGGCCGTTGCTATCGACCAGGATCGGCGCGCCAGTCACCTCGAGATTACGCAGCGTCCAGGGCATGACCACGAACAGGGCAGCGCAGGTCAGCAGCGCAAACCGAGCGGCGAAGCCCGACCAGCTCGGCATCGTCCACCCACCAGCCGCCGCCGGCGTGGTGGCTGCGCGGCGCCGTCGCTGGATCTGCAGTGCGCCCCACGGCAGGAGCAGCGGCGCAAAGCTCAGGATGATAGGCCGAGTCAGACCCGCGAGGCCGAGTGCCAGCCCGGCTACCGCCCAAGGGGCGAGGCCGTTCTCGTGGATGGCCACAAGAAGCCGGTCGATCAGCACTAGGAGCAGGAACAGGAACAGCGTCTCCGACCATAGCCGGTGCGAGAAGGACACGAGCACAGGATCAAACGCAATCAGGCCCGCCGCCACACGGCCAACAGTAAGCCCGAAGTGGCGCCGTGTGATCCTGTAAACCAGCAATATGGTGAGGGTGCTAAGCACTGCCTGCGCAAGCCGAGCGCCGACCGAGCCGAGTCCCAGCGCAAGAAAGGCCGCCAGGAACGCGGGATAGAGCGGTGGTCGGAACGTAGTCGGGAATCTACCCTCAGAGGCGATGCTCTCGGCGAGCGTCAAATACACGGCTTCGTCGAGAATCGGACGCTGCGTGTCGGCGATCAGTGCGAGGACGGTCTTGAGTGCCAATGACGTAAGAGCGATCGTGAGCAGTACGCGGTCCGGGCCGCCGCGTGAGACCGGCGAGGTCCCCGGTCTGCTGTCGGGCTCAAACATCGGAGCCACCGTCGCGTCGCTGAGCTCTCCCATCGCGTTGCGCACAGAGTTCAACGATCGTGTGCGCGCGCGCGGCGAAATGGCTGGAGCAGATGCATGGCATCTGGCGAATCAGCGAGGTTCGCGCGTTCGCCCGGGTCCATCTCGAGATCATAGAGCTCCTCACCGCCCCCACTCGTCCATATGTAATGTATGCCGTTCTCGACCAGGGAAACCATGTCGCCGTTCGCCGCTGGATACCATTGCGGTAAGCGCACGCCTTGCGTTACCTCCGAACGGACAGGTCCCCGAGACCCGTACGTGCTGGATTCCCAGTATCGCGCCATCGAATTCCCCGGAAACGACGCGGCGGTGTCGAACGTCAACTCTGCGATAGTCGAAGCGAGATCCGTCAGGCCGACCGAATGCTCGACTCTTACGCCTTGCGGGACGCCCGGTGGATAGAAGATCAGCAGTGGGACGTGCAGCGCGGGCATGTACAAGGTATGTCCATGCAGGTAGGCGCCGTGCTCTCCGAATTCCTCGCCGTGGTCGGATGTGACGATCACGAGCGTGTTGTCGAGCAGCCGCCGATCCTCGAGCGCCTCGAATAGAGCCGCTATTTGCGCATCTATGTACAAGATCGACGCGTCGTAGCTATTGATCTCCAGGCGTAAATCGTCGGGATCCATACCGTCGCGACGCTGTCCTGGAGTTGTGCGACGCAGAGGGCTCAAGCGGCCTGGCCGGTCGGCCCCCGCGATTACGTGATAAAACGAGTCCGGCGGCAAATACGGGTCGTGCGCATCGAAATAGTTCAGAAAGGCGAAGAATCGGCGGTCGCTAGGCGAGTCGATCCAGCGCAGGAATTCCTCGTTGATCGTCGCTGCGCTCCTGCGCCCGAGGAGCTCATCCGTGCCGATCAGCGCTCGCAACGCGCGTCGCGGGGCGATCATGCGGCCGAGCGTTGAGCTCCTAATGAGCTCTGCGACGGAAATCGGATGATCCACATACGTATGGAACCCGCGATCGAGGCCGGTTTCATACGTCGCATATATCAAGTTCGCGACGAAACCGCCCGTCCGATATCCACGTTCCGAAAAGAACTCTGCCAGCGTGGGCTCGGCCTCATCCAAGGGGACGAGCCAATCCGCAGACAGCTGGTGTGGCAAGAGCCCGGTGAAGATGCTCGCGTGCGACGGAAGCGTCCATGGCGCGGGCGACAGCGCCTGGTCGAACACCACGCTGCGCGCCGCGAGCCGGTCGAGCCACGGTGTCGTCGACCGTGCGTACCCGTACAGGCTGAGGTTGGCGGCCCGGACGGTGTCCAGGATGATGAGCAAAACGTTCGGGCCTCGCTGTAAAGTGGAGGCAGCTCGTCCACCGCCAGCTTTCCCGATCGCGTGAGTCGCGCTGAGCCCGAAGCCGAAAAGAACCACTGCCGCCGCAAGCCACGGGGTGGTCCGGCGGAGGAGCTGCCCGAAGTCAGGTGGTGCAGCCGCAGCTCTACGCGCGGCGGCTGCTGCGATGCCGATCACGAGCAGCAGAAAAGCTATCCAATGGAGCCGCTGAAACAGGTACGGGAACAGGACCACGAGCACCGCCGGAATTGCCAGCACGAAGACTGTCGCATCAGTGCGAGTC
This sequence comes from Longimicrobiales bacterium, assembly GCA_050732635.1. GTDB lineage: Bacteria > Gemmatimonadota > Gemmatimonadetes > Longimicrobiales > RSA9 > JBOHRE01. The sequence continues at coordinate 11,684 of JBOHRE010000003.1, forward strand.
CAGCGAGGCCGGTACTTAGCGATCACGGCAATGACGAGCGCGGCCAGGCCGAAGAAAACGACATAAACGATTGGCACCATCCAAGCGTAGTGTGGGCTTCGATGGATGAATTCGCCAAGCACGAAGCGACGAACAGTAATACTCGAGGCATCCGCGAGCCCTGTAAGCAACGCGAACCAGAGCCCAATACGGATTACTTCGCGGCTACTGGATGTCTCCCGGTCGGCGACGCTGGGCCTCGGCTCACGACCGCGATGTGTATCTAGGTGTTGGGGATGCGCCCTCGGCCGCGACACTGGTTTCATGGTCATGGCCGCTGAACACCGGCCACGGCCGGCGCGTCTTCGATCTCCACTCGCCAGTCCAGCACGCCGGGTTCCGACCGTCGATGCAAGTCTGCACGGAGGGAACGGAGCACGAAGGAGGTCCGCTCCTCATCCGCCAGATTGTGCAGTTGCTGGGGATCACTCTCGAGCTCGTAGAGCTCTTCCGCTCCGGACTCGTACAGTGTGAACTGCCACCGGCGCGTCACGACCGCAGCCAGCCAACCTCGCGAGCTGGGCCAGTTCGCATCGACCATCGACCGGCGCGCGAGCTCCGCGAGAACGGCAGGCGGCGAGGTCGCGGCCTGGAACATCGAGGGCTGCGGGAAGCTCGACTCGAAACCCAGCAGCTCGGCGATCGTCGTCGGAATCTGGGCCACACCGACCACCTGGCTCACGCGCTCGCCGACCGGCAGCCCAGCACCAGAGCGAACGATCATCGGGATGTGCAGCTGCTCGCGATACAGGCTGTGGCCGTGGTACATCATACCGTGCTCGCCCCAGCTCTCGCCGTGATCGGAGGTGACGATGATGACCGTATTGTCGAACAGGCCGCGGTCGTCCAACGCCTCGAACAGACGCCCCAGCTCGCTATCCAGGTACGCGATCGACTCGTCATAGCGGTCGACCATGCTGCGCAGCTCGGCCTCGTCGGGCAGTGTGATATCGTCGCTCAAGGCACCGATATCGATCTCCCTGGGCCTCTCGCTCACCGGCGCCACAGCCGAAAATCGGCCCCGGTAGCCCTCGGGCGGGAGGTAGGGCCCGTGCACATCGAAATAGTTCACGAAGGCGAAGAACGGACGCTCGCCGAGCGCGTCGATCCAGCGCAGAAGATCCGCGTTCACATCGGCCGCCCACTTGCGACCGGGCACATCGATCAGCCCGAATCGCGGCAGTACCTCATAGGCCAGCCGCCGGCCCAGAACCGTACGCGCCACAGCGTCGCCCAGTGAACCCCAGAAGTCTTCGTAATGGATGAAGCCTCGATCGAGACCGGTCTGGCGACCCACCCAGAACGTGTTGGCTATGAAGCCGCCGGTGGCGTAGCCGCGCTCCTGGAGGAACTCCGCAAGTGTGGGGAAACGGTCATCCAGGTAGGGACGCCGCATGACCCCGGCTCGGTGCTCGTGCAGCGCGCGCCCGGTCATCATCGTGGCGTGTGTGGGCAGCGTCCACGACGACGTCGCGTAGGCGTTCTCGAACAGCACACCCTGCCGCGCCAGGCTGTCGAGGTGGGGCGAAGTCGCCCGTGGGTAGCCGTAGCTCGAGAGGTGGTCTGCTCGCTGCGTGTCCAGCACCAACAGGAGCACGTTCTGCGAGCGCGTGGCCGGTTCCGGAAGCCGTCTCAATGCGAGGGCTTCGCGAGTGCGAGCAACACCAGCCAGACCCGCGAACAGCACCAGTACGGCGGCTGCCAGCGCCGGCAGCGTGCGTCGCACCAGCCGAGCGGCGGCAGCGCGACGTCGCCGGTACAGCCGCGCGGCGGCGACACCGACGCCGGCGCCGAGTACACCCGCCGCGAGATCGGAGATGCCAAGGCCGGGCAACGTGGTCGCGAGGAATGCGCCGCCGCCGACGAGAAGCGCGACGAGCACACTGTCCCACGGCGCGCGCCGTATGATGAAGGCCAAGCCGCTGCTCAGCAGGGCGACCGCCGCGAAGACGAAGGCGTAGAACAGCGGTGCAAAGGCGAGCACGTACGCCGAGTTACCAGTTCGCCATGACAGCGCTCCGGGCACGAAGCCCAACGCCACGAACAGAAAGGCTTCGATGAGGCCGTAGACGAGTCCGAGCCAGACGGCAAGAGACAGCAGACGGAGCTGCGAATGCGAGTGCGTCAATTCGGCGCCCTCCTCGAACGGCTCGCCCATTGGACCGGCGGGACGGTCGCGGTGCCGGATCGCGCCGGATGCGCACGCTCTGCCTCTTTCAGCCGCTGCCGCATTCCCTTCAGGATGGGCTCCGCTGATCGGCTACGGGACAGATCGACCATCTCTCGAGGATCGCGACGGAGGTCGTACAATTCCTCACGCCCATTTCGGTAATGGATATAATGCCAGTCTTTCATCACGATCGAGGCGTTGCGACCGAGCTCGGACACGGCGACAGCCGTATCAGCCGTCGCGCGCGCATTTGCCCACAGCCGGGTCAGCGGGCGCCCCGGGACTGCGGCAGCACGGTGTCCGACCAGCTCGAGCACGGTCGCAGGAAGATCCCGTAGCGTCGCCGGTGCCGGGATCCGCTGCCCAGCAGGTATCGCGGAGCTTCCGGGGAACGAGATCAGGAGCGGCACGTGCAGCGCCGGCATGTAGAGACTCGTGGCATGGCCGGTGCGGCCATGCTCCCCGAAGAGCTCGCCGTGATCCGACGTTATGATCAGGATCGTGTTGTCGAGAATGTTTCGGCTGTCGAGCTCATCGAGCAGTCGACCGATTTCGTGATCCATGTATGCTATCGCGGCATCGTACCGGCGGACCGCCTCCCGACCGCTTCGCGGCTGCGCCCCGAACGAGCCGAACCAGCGCTCCGTAAAATCCGCCTCGCGCTGCTCGGCACTTTGCCACAGCGTATCAAACGCTTCCGGAGCCGAATACGGCCGGTGCGCATCGAAATAGTTGAGAAATGCAAAGAACGGCCGCTCGCTCGTATCCAGCCACGCGAGAAATTCCGCGTTTACTTCCGCGGCACTCTTCCGCGAGCTGGTCCGCTCCTCGATATCCTCGAAGTAACGCGTCAGGTGGAGAAGCTGGCCGGGTGTGGAGCTCAGCAAGAGCTGCCACAGGTTGATCGGACTGCTACTGAAATGGATGAATCCGCGGCCGAGGCCACTCTCCCGCGTCGTGTAATAGTAATTGGCCGTAAACGCAGCGGTTTGATAGCCGCTGTCGCGAAGCAGCTCCGCCAGCGTAGCATACCGTTCGCCGAGCGGCCGCTGGAAGCCGAACTCCAGCTCTCGTGGGTGTCGACCGGTGAAAATACTGGCGTGCGAAGGAAGCGTCCAAGGCGACGTGACGATCGCACGATCGAACACAACAGCGCGCTGAGCAATCCGTTCCAGTCGCGGTGTCGTCAAACGCTCGTAACCATACAGGCTGAGATTGGCGGCGCGTACGGTATCGAGGATGAGCAGGAGAACATTCGGCGATTCGGCTCGGGCCTGAGGCACGTCGGCAGAGCTGATCTGCTCGGCGGTCAAGCGCGTTCCGATAATGCCGACCATGAGGAAGCCCACGGCTGCGGCCATTGGTCCCGCCGTGACTCGGACCATCCGGCGAAACCCAGCCCAATGAGACGCGGCCAGCCAACCGGTTTGGACCGCTAGACCGAGAGACAGCGCCGCCAGTGCAGCGGCGTGCCAGCGGTCTCCAACAACGAGGCTGAGCAAGCTCCCATACGCGCACAATGCGAAGATGCCGACCACGAGCGCAGGATCCGCGAAGCGATCCCGGTATAGACTGGCGAGCCACAGCGCGAGTCCGACCAGACCGAAGAAGAGGACGTAGGAGAGGGGCGACATCCAGGCCACGTGAACGCTCGCCCACACGATCTCGTGGAGCGCGTACCGCTGGATCAACAGCACGGCGGCCTCGACGAATCCGCAGATCAAGCCGAACCAAGCCGCGATCAGCAGAATCGGAGACCTCGTCCGCGCGCTGCCCAGTGCCATCAGCTGCTCGGGTGTGGGGCAGCGATTGGTGCTGCCACGCGGCGATCGCTTGGCGCCGCCGGAGCGACTGTCGAGAAGCGCCCGGTCCACCTGATGATCGCTACCATGAGCACGACTGCCGTGAGGTATGTGATAAGTCCCAGGCGCGGTGCCGATTCGATCAGCCAATCGACACTGAGCAAGGGCGCCGCGACCGCGAAGGCCAGGATGAAAGCTGCGAGCCGCGTCTCCCAAATCAATGCCGCCAGCGGTAATACCCAGAGAACGAACCACGGCCAGACGTGGCCGACCACCACGAACAGGATCAGCGCCATTACCGCCAGGCTCGCACGTGCCAGGTGCTTCGCATCGGGATTTCGAAACAGAGCCGCCAGGTAGTAGAGCAGGAGCCCCGTGCCGAGACCCGCGAACACCGCCGTTGCGATCGGAACCGTCAGCGGCACGCCGGCCATGCGCGCGAGTGAAGCCAGCGCCACGCCCGGAGTCCAGAACACCCAGTTCTGCATCTGTCGAGTAGCGTCCAGCACGTGCGTGTCCCTGGCGAAAAGTAGCATGAGCCCGGCAGCTGCGAGAATCGATACACCCGCTCTGAGCAGATACCGCCGATCGGTGAGTCGGCGCTGCCGCCATGCGATGAGCAGCTCGAGTGCGGCCAGAGGCGCAGTCACATATTTCACCAGCGCGGATACGAACAGCGTCGGCATGGCCCAGCCTGACCAGCGCAGGGGCCGGCTGGCGCAGAAGAGCCAGAAAACCATGAAGAAGGCCATGACGATGTCGTTATGGCCTTCGCCGATCGTGAGATGGGCGGATACAGGCAGCCATCCAAAGAACACGACAGTCAACGCCTCGTGAAGCGGCGAGCGGGTCCGCGCTTCGCGCCGCAGCAGGAACAGCGTGCCGATCCAACATCCCGCCAGCGTGAGTTTGAACAATAGGAAAGTAAGCCAGACGCTACTGCCGCCGAGCGCGGCGAGAAACGCGGCTACCAGACCCCAAGCGGGCCCATAGGTCATGCGATCGCCGAAATCCTCGACCGGTAGACCAGCCATCGCCGAGGTCGTGAACGCGTCGTAGTACGGGTTCGCGCCTGCGCCGATCATGCGACCCCAGATCACGGACAGCCAGAAATCCTGGGTGAACGCCGGTAGCGCGAAGACACTGATCAATGCGGCTCCGCAGGCGAAGCCGGTCAGGTTTCGGATCGCGCTGCAGTCGATCCGATCCGGCGCCCTGGCGATTCGCCAGGCGACATACACGGCCGCCAGCGTTGCCAGGAGCAGGGGCCCAAAATAGACAAGCAGCCGAATGGCCGGCTCGGTCAGCGGGGAATCGCCGCTGACGTACCGAGCCAGCGCATCCCGAGCATCAGCCGGGAGCGGCATTGCGGCAGAGAATCGCTGCAGAAGGTCCAGCTCTCGAGGCTGCTCGATCTCACGCGGTGAGACTGGCGCCAATCCGAACGAGATCGGTACGAGCGCAGCGAAGGCAATGAGGTGGAGGAGCCCCGCCAGCCGGATGTCCCGGATCAGCTCACTTCCGTGCATGATCCGCTGTGGCCAGCTGCTGCGCACGCCGGAGCTCGCTGCGCAGCTCAGCCATTACGCCAGCCATGGATGGCAATCCACTCAGATCGTGCGCCTGACCAGGATCACGCACGATATCGAACAGGAGCTCGGTTCCGTCACCATTCTGGATGTACTGCCAGTCGCCGCGGATCACCGATGCCATGTCGCCCTTGCTCACCGGCCATTCCGGCGGTGTTCGGATGCCTTTGGTGAGTGCCGCGAGCGCCGGCACGTCATTTCTCCGGACATCGCCGGCTTCGCTCAGGTCCCGCCAATATGGATTCAGACTCTCTCCCGAAAACTCCGCATCCAGGCCTGCCAGCTCGGTAAGCGTCTGCGCCAGAGTTCGCACGCTGACCACATTGTCGACTCGCATGCCGGCGGGGATGCCCGGACCCCACACGAACAGCGGCACACGCAGGACCGGCATGTACAGGCTATTACCGTGTCCCGTGAGATCCTGCTCGCCAAACATCTCACCGTGGTCCGAAGTCACGACCACCACAGTGTTCTCGAGGACATCTCGGCGCTCCAGCGCAGTCAGCAGCAGGTGCAGCTGATCGTCCAGGTAAGCCAGGGCTCCATCGTACCCTTCGATGCCTCGGTTCTCATGCCGGAACCGCCGTCGGTACTCGGACGGGGGACGGTACGGCTGGTGAGCATCGTAGTAATTCAGAAAGACGAAGAACGGACGTTCGTCGGCCCCATCCAGCCAGTGAAGGAACTCCTTGTTCACCTCGGATGCGTCCTTACGGTCGGAAAATGGATGGTACGGCTGCCAGCCCGCCCGCCATGCTTTCACACGCTGTCCCAGGCCGGCCGTGAGCAACCACTGCCTCCAGGTCCATTTATAATCGCGATACTCCAGAAACCCTCGCGCGAGACCGGAATCGTGGCCGGTGTACAGCAGATTCGCCACGAAGCCGGCGGTCAAATAGCCGGCGTCGCGAAACGCCTCGGCGACTCTCGGGAACCGCCGATCCAGCGGAACCTTCCAGTTGGTCTCCAGTTCGACTGCCTCTCGACCGGTGAAGAGACTCGCATGCGTTGGCAGCGTCCATGAAGACGTCGCGATCGCATGGTCGAACGTCACGCCTTGTGCCGCCCACCGATCCAAATGCGGCGTGGTCAGTCGTTCGTAGCCGTACAAGCTCATGCTTTGGGCGCGTACGGTGTCGAGAATGATCAGCAGGATGTTGCGGCTGCCGCTGGGAACGGTCCCGGTCAATGCGGCCATCTCATTCCGCTGCGTAACTAGCCGCCATCCTCCAGTTCCAGCGGCCGCGGCGATCACGAGAGCCAGAAAGAGAGCCAGCGTGCGAGCGACCAGGGCTTCGAATCGCTGCCAACGTTGGCGAGTCATTCGCGTGATCTGGATGGCCAGTCCGAGTGCGAGTCCGGCTGCGCCCCAAGCATTCAATAGATGCCAGCCGAACGTGTTCAGCAGACCGAAGCAGGCGAGAAAGGCAAATACGAAAACGGCCGCGAGTCTCGATCGGTCGCTTCCGGTGAGCCACGGCAGCAGTGCCAGAGCCAGGATCGGCAGCGTGAAGAAAGCAAGATTCGCAAGCGGTGGCAGCCACAGCGCGTGGAAGGGTAGCCAAACAAAACGATCGAGCAACAGCAGCACGGCTACACGACCAGCTTCAACGAGCCCGCCCGCTAAAGCGAACCAGATGCCGATCAGTGCAATCCAGCCGCTGGCCAACAGCCTTTGTCGGACGAGCTGCGCTGCTGCAGCGGATGCCGCCGCTTCACGCTCGCGGCCGGGCGGCATTAGCGTGCCGCTCGATAGTGGCTGGTTCATAGGGCGAGGGCACAATGATTAGTCGACACGATTACCAGCGCTCCGTTGAGCGGTGGCCGGGGACACCGGACCACGTAAGGGCAGAGCGGGTACTTCTCGGAGCACACGGTGCAGATGCTCCGCAATTAGGCGGTGCGCTCTTTGGTTTGGGTGCCAATCCCATTCGGCCACTTGAAGAGCATCCGGAGCATACCCCTTGAATACGTCGCTGAGATCCAGAGTGACGAATCCTGCATCGCTCGCGAACCGCTCGAGTGCAGCAACGCCGTCTGGAGGGTTGGCCGACTCGAAGGTCGGCAGATAAATCCATACAGGAGTGATTCCACTCTGACGGCAGATCCTGGCAATTCGGTCATACGTAAACGATAGAATCTCCGAGCCAAAGGACTGTAGCCTTCGCTCAGCCGCGGTACGCGTCTCCCCTGGCTCGATCGAGACCTGCTGCACGAACTCTCGAAGCTCAGGATAGGGAACCTCAACTCCCTTCACCGCCATGCTCGCAAGGTGACGAATGACTTCACTGCGATCACTGCCGTGACCTATGACAAACACGGCGTCGGGTTCGAATCGTAGAGCTTTGGTTTCCAACGCGCGGAGGAGTTGAAACGGTGTAAAGCCCCCAACCGCGAAATTCAGAATCTCGTAGGTGGTTGCTCCGCCGACCGACCGATTCAGTCGATCCTCGAGCACCTTCTCGAACACGTGTTCGTCGTCCACTCCCCACCCCATCGCCACGGACGCTCCGAGAAGCGCGATGCGATACGTCGATGGCGGTGTTTTTAGCTCATACTCTTGGTCGCGCATTCCCCACTGGTTGGTGTGCAGACGCGCACCATTGAAAATAGTCGATATGTGCGGCCGCAACTCACCGACAAAAAAGTCGTGGGTCAGCAGCACCAGGTCAGAATCCCACAGGCTGCCTACTGCCGGCGGACGCTGCATGTACACCTGCCACAGCTCACCATTGAAGCGGCTCACGCCGACCAGATTTTCGTAATAGCCGCGCTGTAACAATGTAGCGTCCTGCTGGTTGAGCTCGGTGCTCTGCAAACCCGCCAGTGTGGCCGCCATGCGCGCAGGCAGCGGCTCCGTGATGGCCGGACGGCTGATCAGGAGAAGTGCGGCGACCAGCGCGCAGGTTCTCGCCGCGGTAGGCAGCAAGCCCCCCGGCCAGCGCACGTGCCCTCTGGACCGCCACCATTCGCTCACCACCTTCATGCCGGCCATCACCGCGAACATACCGGCACCGATCAGGAACAGTACGGCTGTGACCGCGATCGTCCCGAGCACATTCTGGGAGCGGTCGCCGAATATCGACCAGAGGCTCGCCCACTGGGCCAAGCTGGCGCTCGTCCACAGCGACCAGAGAATGCACATCGTAGCGAATGTCGCCCCTACGCGAAGGGCCTGACTGACGTGCTCCCGTGTCGAGCTCCGAGCACCGGCAACCGCGCGTTTCCGGCCCCGGCTCAGTTCGTAGAGGGAGTTCGCAACCAGGAGTACAGCCAGCAGCGTCCAGAACAGCAGATCCGGACCGGACAGCAGGAAATCGCCAAGGATCCAGAACCACTGATACGCGTGGAAGAACCATGTGAGAACGAAGACGACCAGAGTGGCGCCAATGATCGCGGTCCGCTCACCGAGCCTACGTAGCCGGAAGAAGGCCGGATAATAGAAGACCTTCATCATGAAGTCCTTCCAATAAATGTTGATCCGGCGCCACAGATCGGTGAAGCTGGAGGCCAAATAGAAATATCGGTGCGTCTCCGGAAGATTGAATCCGAACAGGTGCAGCATGCCAATGATCAGATGGAAGAGACCGGACACCTTCAAGTACAGCAGGAAGTTGGCAGCAATGTACTGGACCAGCTCGGGCGGCGTCGACACGTCCGCGGGCGACAGAGCGAGGTGCTGGTAGACCAGCCGGTAGATCAGAAGATGAGTAATGCCGCGCACCATCCACTGGATACCGCGCTGGTAGATGACGCACGCATCGTCGTTGTAGTACGTGCGCCGGAACGTGGCGAAGTCGACCACCGGAAACAGCGGGAAAACGAGGTTCGGCAGCATGAAGAAATACGCGAGCGCGTCCGCCGGCCGCCACGGCCGAGTCGCGTGTTTAAGATCGTACATGTAGATGATCAGCCTGAACATGAACATCGAGCCCAGGATGGGCCATATGGCCGCGGACCACGGAGCCGACAGGGAGCCGCCGCGGAATAGCGCGAGCAGCAGCCCGGCGGCGATGAGCAGCGCAACGCGCAATCCGAAGCCGAGCGGAAGATGGCAGATCAGGATGAGCGACAGCCCCAGGGCGATCAGCCAACCGGCAGCAACGAAGCCAAACGTCGTCCAGGCCGCGACGAAGGAGAGCGCCACGAAGAACGGTAGCCGATGCCGCTGCGGCAGCGAGTGGTGCAGCACGAACCCGGCAAACGTGAGGACAGCGATCTTCTCGTAGAATGCGGTGTTCTCGATCGCGAAATGCTGGAGCAGTAACACCACCAGAGCGAGCTGAGTCGTGACCGCCGCCAGTGCGGGGATCGTGCGCGCATGCTCGGCCCACCAGGCGCGGATCGCGTCGAATATCGGCTGCTGCTGGGCTCCCAGGTGAAGTGACACACCTTGCGTCAGGGCCACACCACCGGCGAGGCCCAGCAGCGCCTGTGGTACGCCGAGGCCGGGCTCGCCGAGGAACAGGTCGGCCACCAGCGCCCCCACTACCGCGAAGCCCCCAAGCGCCACCAGAAGCGCGGCGAGCAGCCGCGCCGCCCATACCCGCTGACGGCTGTCAGGAACGAGTACGACGCCAACAGGCGCGCTGTTCATGGTCGGAGTTGCCACTGTTCAGAATGCCGGCTTGAAAGCGTCGTTCGTTAGCTCACCCAGCATATTGTGCCAGATGTGCCTCTCATCGTTCTCCACCACCGTCACGATCTGCTGCATCTTCTGCAGGACCGCAGGCTGTTCCTCGTCGTAGACGTCGCCCTGCAACAGCTTGAGCACGTCGAGGCGATACCGCCGATCGCGAACGAACGCGGTGAACAGGACGTTCAGCCGGTAGTAAACCGAGATGAAGTCGTACCAGTTACGCGTTCCGCGGCGGATGGTGGTCTCGAAGTCGCTGAACGCGCTCCGCGAGAACTCGCCAGTCTCGAATGCGCGGAGCACGTCGCGGCTCGCGAAGCGCGCGCTGTTCAGGGCGATACTGACGCCGGTCGAGAAGATCGGGTCGACGAAGCGCGCCGCGTCGCCGATCAGAACGAGCCGATCTCCAGTGATCTGACGCATCGCATAGCTGTAATCGCCCTCGTCCTTGAGCGGCCGCAGCTGCAGTGATGCAGCGACGCCGTCCCGCAGCTCCGGCCGGCTGCCGAGGCAGTCCCAGAAGAACTGCTCACGCTCCTGGCGGGCTTTCGCAAAGTGCCTCTTCTGCGTGACCACACCGATACTGGTGACGGAATCGGTGATCGGGATCTGCCAGACCCAGCTGTTGGTGATCGGCAGGAAGTGGACGAAGATGTGATCGCGCAGTGTGGCGTCGCGGGCGCCGGAAGCGCGATCGTAGCCTTCGAACCACGTGTGCAGCGCAAACTGATCGAAGACTTGGTCGTTGACCTTCCACTTGAGCTGGTTGCCGACCAGCGTACGTCGGCCGCTGGCATCTACGACCATGCGTGCAGTGATGCCGACGGATCGTCTGCCGAGGGTGAAGAAGACGGTTGCGTGGCCCTCAGCGAATTCGACGCGCGTGACGGGCACACCTTCGTACACGGCCGCGCCGAGCTCATGCGCGTGCTGCAGCAGAATGTTATCGAAGACTCCGCGGTCGACGTGATAGGTGTAGGTCTGGTCGACGCCTGCCTGCTCCCGCTCGGCGAATTCGATGTCGACCTGGCAGTCGGGCTCCAGCCCTTCCCAGTCGTGCACAGCGAGGCCGGAGCTGGTGCTCGATGTCCAGACCGCGCCGTATTTGTGCGGGAATCTGGCGGCTTCCAGCTTCGGCAGCAGGCCCAGGTCCTTGAACACGCGAGTCGAAGAGGGGACCAGGGATTCGCCGACGTGCGGTCGGGGGAACAGCTCGCGCTCCAGCACGACGCAGCTGATGCCGGCGCGGGCCAGGTAAGCGGCCATGCTCGAGCCGGCGGGGCCACCGCCGATGATGGCTACGTCGAAGTCGGTCGCTGTGGCGGCCATTTCAGTCTTCGGTTCAGGTCGTGACCTGACGCTGCCGAACCAGCGCCGCAATGTCATCGAGCGTATTCAGATGATCGACGCTCGCCTCATGCGCCTGGATCTCGATGCCGAAGCGCTCTTCGAGGAACGCGACCAGGCGGACGGTCGCCAGGGAATCGAGGATGCCTCCAGTGATGAGCGGCGTCTCGCTCGTCAGCTCGCCTGGCGCCGTGCCGGGCAGAAACTCATCGAGGATGAAGTCCTTGATCGTGCCCTGAATCCCCTCCATGGCCTCCCTCATGGTGCAAGATACGGAAGTGCCCGGCGCCTTCAGACGCCGAGCCAGCGTGCGATGATGTTGCGCTGCATCTCCGACGTGCCGGAGTAGAGCGTGCCGCCGACGGCGTCGCGGAGCGTGCGCTCGACCTCGTACTCGGTGGTATAGCCGTAGCCGCCGTGGACCTGGACGGTGGCGAGTGCCGACTCGAGCAGTGATTCGCTGACGAACAGCTTGGCGATCGCCGCCTCCAGCGCGGCGCTGCGGCAGTGCTCGAGACGCCAGGCGGCCTGATAGACCAGCAGCCGCGCCGCCTCGAGCCTGACCTTCATGTCGGCGATCCGGTGCGCGACTGCCTGGAACTTGCCGATCGCCTGGCCGAACTGGGTTCGCGTGCGGGCGTATGCGATCGACTGCTCGAGCAGCCGCTGCATCGTACCGACATGGCTGGCGAACAGGCAGATGCGCTCCCAGTCCATGGCATGCGTGAAGACGCGCGAGCCGCCGCCGACGCCGCCGAGGACCGCATCCGCAGCGAGCTCGACATCATTGAACGTCAGCTCGCCGAGCGGTGAAGAGCGCAGGCCCATCTTGTCGATCTTGCCGCTCGCGCCGACGCCCGGCGTGGCGCGCTCGACGAGCAGCGCAGTGATGCCGCCATGATAGCCCTTCGCCCGGTCGGTCACGGCAAAGACGATGACCAGATCCGCGACCGGTCCATTGGAGACGAACATCTTGGCGCCGCTCAGACGGAAGCCGCACCCGTTGGGCTCCGCGCGGGTGCGCAACGCGAAGGCGTCGGAGCCGGAGCCGGGTTCGGTCATGGCGTGCACGCCGATCAGCGTGCCATCGCAGAGCCCCGGCAGGTAACGGCGCTTCTGTTCCTCGGTGCCGAACTTCCAGATTGGCACGACGCAGGAGAGCAGGTGCGCACAGATGGAGAAGACCAGTCCGCCATCACGGCAGCCGTAACCGAGCGCATCGAGCGCGACGGCGCAGGAAAGCGCGTCGAGGCCCAGGCCACCGTACTCCTCCGGGACGGGCAGGCCCGGCAGGCCAAACTCGCCGCACCTGCGCCAGAGCCCGCGCGGAAACTCCTGCTCGAGGTCGCGCTCGGCGGCGCCCTCATTGAGCGTCGCCCGGGCGAAGCCGATGACGCGATCGCGCAGATCCGTCTGCTCCGGCGTCAGCTCGAAATTCATGCGACGGGCTCGAGCAGGCGCTGGTAATCGACCTTGGCGGTCGACGTCTTGGGCAGCGTGTCGACGAAGGCAAACGCGTCGGGCACCATCCACAACGGCAGGACCTCGGCGCAGAAGCGCTTGAGCTCGATCAGGCCGGGCCGCTGCGCGTCGCGGCAGCTCAGGTACGCCGTGATGCGGACGTCGCCCTCGGCACCGCGTGTGGCGACTGCCGCCGCCTCGCGGATCGCGGGGTGCCGGTACAGGCCGGCCTCGATCTCGCCCAGCTCGATCCGGTAGCCGCGGCGCTTCACCATGCGGTCGCGGCGACCCAGGAAGATGAAGTCGCCAGCGGAGTCCTCGGCAACGACGTCGCCCGTGCGATACCAGCGGGTCCCATCGGCGTCGCTGAGGAACGCCCGCTCGGTCTGCTCGGGCCGGTTCCAGTACCCCGCCATCACCGGCGCACCGGTGACGCACAGCTCGCCCTCCTCTCCGAGACCGACGTCCTCGCCGTTCGCGTCGATGATCCGAATCCGCACATGCGAGCAGGGGCGCCCGATCGGATACGGCTCGACGCGGTCATCGGGCACTCGCTCCGCGACCTCGTACCAGGTGCAGACGTTCGTCTCGGTCGGGCCGTACAGATTGAAGTAGCGGGGGGCCGGCCACAGCCGCTGAATGCGTCGGAGGTGCTTCACCGGGAAGACCTCCCCGGCGAACAGCACGGTGCGCAGCGCGGGATACGTCTGGCGCTCGAGCCGCCCGTACTGTGCCAGGAGCGCGAGGATCGAAGGAGCGGAGTACCAGACCGTGATCCGGCGCTCGGCAATCATGGCGCCGAGCGTGATCGGGTCCTTGGCCGCCTCGGCGCCGATCAGCACGATCGTCGCACCGTGCTTGATCGCCACGTACAGGTCGAGGATCGACAGATCGAAATGCAGCGGCGCGTGCGAGGAGAAGCGATCGTCATCGTGCGGCGCGAACGCTTCCGAGCACCAGTCGACGAAGCTGAGGGCGTTGGCGTGACTCAGCATGACGCCCTTGGGCGTGCCCGTCGATCCCGAGGTGTAGAGGATGTAGGCCAGCCCGTCCGCGCCGGCGGCAACGCCAGGTCTCACCGGGACCAGGGCCTCCGCCTTCAGTGCGGCGCGCAGCCCGCGTCCCGCGCCGACCTCGGCCAGTCGCAAAAACGCGGGACCGTCCGTCTCGCGGTGCAGCTCCCGAGCGATGGCGTTCGCAACCGCCTCCTCGACGATCAGCGCGCAGACACCGCAGTCCTCGAGGATGTAGGCGCTGCGCTGCACCGGCGCGCCCGGGTCGATCGGCACGTACGCGCCGCCCGCCTTCAGGATGCCGAAGATCGCGGCAACCGCATCGATCGATTTCCCCAGCGCCAGACCGACGCGATCACCGGGGGCCACGCCCCGGGCAACCAACCAGGCGCAGACGCGGTCCGAAAGAGCATCCAGCGCGGCATACGTGATGTCGCCGCACCCCGGCTCCTCGATGGCGACCTGCTCCGGCCGCCGCCTCGCCGCCACCGTCAGCAGTGTGCACAGCGTGCGCTCTGGATGTATGCTCATGCGGATACAGCCCCGTCCGTGAGGCGACTGCGTTCTGTCTTGTTGGTTTGGACCCGTCGTGAGCCGCGCCTCGGGGTGGCGCGGATACCGACTGCCGTCTGACTACGCGCGGGAGCCGAACAGCCGGGCGAAGGTCCGGCTGACCGCCGAGATGCCGCCGCGGACGAAGCCGACCGTACGATGCCAGAACATGAGGGCCACGCCGGCACCGGCGGCCAGGGCGGACGCCAGCGGCATCAGGGTCTCGGGGCCGATGTACATAGCCTGTCTCCGGTGCTGTGGTTCAGTGTGTCGGGCCGATTGGGGGGCCGAACGGCCGCGTGCACCCTCTGAAATCTCCGGGCCAGGCGCGCGGCGGGGGCGCCCCAACCGGCAGGAGCGGCCACTTCGGCCGTGAATCGCCGGGCAGGCTGGCCGTAAAGGCCCCCCGAACACCGTCCGCTCCGGGGTCAGGGCTGTAGCATGCGTGCAACAGAACGGGCGGCCATGCAACGCGCGTGCGGCTCGTCGAGGCGGCTGAGCGGGAGGCGGCTGAGCTGAACGGCACCGAAGAAGACGGGCCCCGGCACGCCGTCACGCGCGCCGCCGCCAGGGGAATGCTTCGTGCCTTCGAGTTGGCGCCCGCCGAGGACGTCGGCGGGGTGCCGCGGCCGGGCTGCGCGCGGCGGCACGCCAGCCGCGAATTCAACTCCGTCTGTCGGACACCCTGCATGCGAATCGGCGTCGACGCCTCCTGCTGGAGCAACCGCCGCGGGTACGGTCGGTACACGCGTGAGCTGCTGCGCGCGCTGGTCGAGCTCGCGCCGGAGGAGGAGTGGATCTTCTTCCTGGACCCGTGGACCGACGCGGTGTTCGACCTCAGCGGCGCGAACGTGCGCCGGGTCGTGGTGCGGCAGGGTCGCTCGCCCTCGCAGGCGGCGTCGGCGAACGGCAGCCGCAGCCCACGCGACATGTTGCGCTTCACGGCCGCGGTGCGGGCCGAGGCGCTCGACGTGTTCTTCTGTCCATCGGTATACACCTACTTCCCGCTGCCTCCTGCGTTGCGGGCGGTGGTGGCCGTGCACGACGCGATCGCCGAGCGCTACCCGACGCTCACGCTGCCCTCGCTACGGTCGCGGCTGTTCTGGCGCGCGAAGGTGCGGCTCGCGCTGCGCCAAGCGCGGATCGTGCTCACGGTCTCGGATTACTCGGCGCGTGACCTGGTGCAGGTGCTGGGCGTAGCGCCCGATCGCATTCGCGTGGCGGGCGAGGCGCCGGCGACGGCGTACCGGCCGAGCGAGGCGGCTGACATCGCGGCGGCGGCGCGTCGGCTTGGGCTGTCAGCAGCGGATCGCTGGTTCGTCTACGTGGGTGGCTTCAATCCGCACAAGCGGGTCGACGTGCTGGTGCGCGCGCACACGCGCCTGGCCCGGGAGGTCGTCCCGCCGCCGCACCTGGTCCTGGTCGGCCCGACGACCGAGGACGTGTTTCACAGTGGCTTCAGCGCGGTGAAGCAGGCAATCCGCGAAGGCGGCAGCGAGCAGCTCGTGCATTGGGCGGGATACGTGCCCGACGAGCAGCTCCGACACATCCATTCGGGCGCGGTCGCGCTGGTCCTGCCCTCGATGTGCGAGGGGTACGGCCTGCCGGCGGTCGAAGCGGCGGCGTGCGGCACACCGGTCATCGCGACCCGCGAGAGCCCGCTGCCCACGCTGCTCGAAGGCGGCGGCCTGTTCATCGAGCCCGGGCGCGAGGATGTGCTGCTGGCCGCGATGCACGGCATGCTGCAGGATCCCGGCGAGCGCGCGACGCTGGGCCGCGCAGCGCGAGCAGCCGCCTCGCGCCTGAGCTGGCGCACGAGCGCCGAGACGACGCTCGCCGCGCTGCGCGAGGCAGCGGGCAGGTCCGAGAACGCGACGGTGCGCCGCGCAGCCGTTCAGGAGATCGGCGCGTGAGGGCGATCCTCTGCTACCACTCGATCGATGCCTCCGGATCGGTCATCTCCGTCGACCCGGATGTCTTCCGGCAACAGATCGCCTGGCTCGAGCGTAGCGCGGTGCGCGTGGTGCCGCTCGACCGCCTCGTGGAGTCCCATGACAGTGGCGACGCGGTGGCGCTCACGTTCGACGACGCCTTCGCCAACTTCGCCGAGACCGCGTGGCCGGTGCTGCGCGACGCCGGATTACCGGCGACGGTCTTCGCGCCGACCGACCACATGGGTGGCTGGAACGACTGGGTCCAGCCGGCGCACCTGCGGATCCCTGCCCTGCCGCTCATGAGCTGGCAGGTGCTGGCGCGCCTGACGGAGGAAGGTGTGGTCGTCGGCTCGCACACATGCACACACCCGGATCTGACGACGCTGCCGGCCGCCGCCATCGCCGGCGAGCTGGAGCACTCGGCGGATCGCATCGAGCGCGAGACGGGACGGCGGCCGGGTGCTCTCGCCTACCCGTTCGGCGCGTGCGACGCGCGCGTCGCGGACGTCGTCGCCAGCCGCTACCGTCACGCGTGCACGACGCGACTCGAGCCGTATCACGCAGCGGACTCGCGGCACGAGCTGCCACGGCTGGACATGTACTACTTCAGGCGGGCCGGGCAGCTGGAGCGCTGGGGCTCCTGGCGGTTCGATGCCACGCTGCGCGCGCGGCGCACGGCGCGTTCCGCCCGCCACGTGCTGCTGCCGGGGCGGTCGCCGTGAGCGCCGAGCGGCCCTACCTCTCCGTCATCGTGCCCGCATTCCAGGGCAGCGGCATTCTGCGGGACTCGCTCGGCGCCCTGCTGGAAAGCGATCTGCCGCGCGCTGCGTGGGAGCTGGTCGTGGTCGATGACGGCAGCACCGATGAAACCTCCTGGGTCGCGGCAGAGTACGCCGACACCATCGTGCGGCTCGCGGGCAAACCGCACGGACCAGCGTACGCGAGGAATCGCGGCTCGGAGGTCAGCCGCGGTGAGGTCCTCGTATTCATCGATGCCGATGTCCGCGTGCATCGCGATACGCTGCGGCGCTTCACGGAGCTGTTCAGCGGCGATCCCTCACTGGCTGCGGCCTTCGGCTCCTACGATGACCGGCCCCCGGGTGCCGGCCTCGTGTCGCAGTTCCGCAACCTGATGCACCACTACGTGCACCACCGCAACGCGGGCGAAGCCGAGACGTTCTGGGCCGGCTGCGGCGCGGTTCGCACGGACGTGTTCCGGGCCGTCGGCATGTTCGACGAGTGGCACTACACTCGCCCGCAGATCGAGGACATCGAGCTCGGCCGCCGCTTACGCGTGCACGGGCATCGAATTCGGTTGGCCCCCGAGATCCAGGGCTCGCACCTGAAGCGTTGGACGCTCTGGAACGGCCTGATGACCGACTTGCACCACCGCGGCGTGCCGTGGATGTGGCTGATCCTCGAGGAGGGGCCGAACGCCGGGTCACGCACGCTGAACGTGCGCACCCGCGAAAAGATCTGCACGGCACTGGCGGGCCTGACACTCGCAGCCGCGGCCGCCGCGCTGGCGCTGCGCAGCTTCCTTCCGCTCCTCGTCGCCACCGCCGCCACGCTCACGGTGATTGCGCTGAACAGCAGCTTCTACGCGTTCCTCCGGCGCCACCGCGGCTGGCTGTTCACGGTGGCCGCGGTGCCGTTGCACCTCATGTACTTCGTGGTGAACGGCTTCTCGGTCATCTTCGGCGGGCTGATGCAGGCGCTGTTCGGCGAGCCGCTGCCCTCCGACGAGGCCGCCGCGCAGGCGGAGCTCGGCATCGAGACCTGGCCGCCCGGCCCGCGGCGGCCGGCTCGGAGCATGTACCGCGCTGTGCAGCCCGCGGGGTCGCGGGCCCGCGACGCGACAGACGAGGAAGGGTCTAGTCGGCCGCTGCTGCGTCGGTGACCAGCTCACTCGCGGCCCGCACATCGGACGGGCTCAGCCGACCATGTGTCGGCAGCGTGAGCAGCTCGGTGGCGAGCGTCCAGGCGCCCGCGTAGACCTCGCCCGGATCCAGCCGCAGCTGCTGAACGGCGGGCAGCTCGGTCAACGGCCGCGGATAGCTGCCCTCCACACCCAGCTTGCGACCGTGCGCGAGGAGCCGCTCGCGGCTCATGCCGCTCGAGATGCGCAGCGGAAAGCGGAGCCAACCCGGCTGCGCCGCGGCGGGCACGCAGAAGACGTTGCCGGTGTGCTGCCACAGTTCAGCCGCCAGGTAGCGGGTTGCGTTGCGCCTGCGGCTGGCCGCCTCCTGCTCGGCCTGGGTGGCAGTGGCCAGCAGCAGCGCGGCGGCGGTGCGGCTCAGCCCGCGAACGGCGGCGTCGGGCGTTCGGTAGTGCGTCTCACCCAAGCCCACACCGGGCAGCGCGCGCGGGAGGGCATAGAGTGAGGGCCGCGCGAACGTCCACTGCGCGAGCGCACGGCCGAGCACGCCCGTGTCCTGCGCGCTGCCTGCTGCGCTTGGCTGCGGCGCCAGCGAGCTCCAGCCGGAGCGCAACAGCAGCGCGCCACCCGCGCCGCCGGTCCAGCCTTTGCCGCGCCCGAAACTGAGCACGCTGATCGGCGCCAGCGAACCCAGTGGACGGCCGCGCCACGCGGCGCCGTGACCCTGCGCCGCGTCTTCGATCAGCACCGCGTCGAAAGCCCGTGCGGCGTCGCTCAGCGTGTCCCAGTCGACGGGGATGCCGAACAAAGGGGCGACGACGATGCCGCGGGCTCCTGCCCGCAGCGCGGCCCGCAGCGAGTCGGGATCCGGGTTCAGTGTGGCCGGATCCAGGTCGTAGAAGCGGATGGGTACGCCCGCGCCGACGGCGGCGGTCGCGACATCGAAGCACGAGAACGCCGGCAGCGCGACGGCGGCGTCCGCGCCGAGCCGCGCGCGCAGACTGCTCAACGCCAGTTGCAGCGCTGCGGTGCCCGACGCGCAGAGCACGGCACGGTCGGCCGTGAAGCGCTCTTGCAGCTGCGTGCGGAGCGTCTCGCCGACGTCCGGCAGCAAGCGCGCGGCGCAGAGCGCGCCGCGCAGCAGAGCCGCGCTGGTGATGGGTGAGGACGCCGGCAGCTGATAGCGCAACGGAGCCGTCGCTGGGTTGCGCGTCAGGGCAGTTGGCGCGCCAGGACGGGGCCCACGGCGTTGGCCACGCGCAGGGGCAGCCTGCTCCAGGCCGCCGTCGCCGCACGCAACATTGGCCGCTCAGGGTACGGCGTGGCCGGTCGGCCGCGCGGCGAGAAGGTCAGCCAGGGCAGCGTCTCGTCCGTGCCGCCCCACTGCCGCTTGAAGCGGTGGGTACCGGTGTCGGGTGTGCAGCGGCCAAAGTTGAAGGTGCGCAGGCCACGCTCGATCATCTGCTCCATGAAAGCCCAGTACAGCAGCATGTTCGGGGCCTCACGCGAGATTTCGCGCAGGGAGGAAGCCCAGGTCATCTCGAACTCGCCCGCCCAGGCAAAGCCGCAGCCGGCGGCGACCGGTGTGGAGTTCTTGTAGACGACGCCGAACGTGACCTGCTGCGGGAACAGGCGTGCAACGCGTTCGAAGAAGGTTCGCGGCAGCACGGGCGTGCCGAGGTCGCGCATGTTGCGCGAGAAGACCTCGTAGAAGGCGTCGCGGTGCTCGGCCCCGAAGCGCGTCTCCATGCCCGCGCGCTGCGGGCGCCGAATCTGACTGCGCAGCTTGGAGCGGAAGCTGACCCAGAGCTCCTCGGCCGTCGACGGCAGCGGCAGCGTGACCGTGATCTTACGGGCCTGCGGGGCGCTGGCTTCGCCCGCGCCCCTGATCCGCAGCTCGAGCAGCCGCGTGCGCCGCTGCCTCGCCTCGGCCAGCGCGCGCGCAAACAGCAATCGACGCGCATGCACACTGCCGATCGGGCCGCCGTAGTTCAGGAATGGCATCGACAGCAGCAGGCCGCCGAACAGTCGCGTCTGTACGCGGACCAGCGGCAGCGCGCCGTGCCAGACGCCGTCCGGATCGACGACCACGTCATAGCGCGGCTCATGACCGAGAACGTCCTGCATCACCTCGCGCCAGCCGCCGAGGTGACAAAAGCTGCTGCCCGGCTGCGAGGCGACGAACGCGTCCCAGTCGTCGCCCGCACCGTCATAGGCCGCCACGGCCAGTCCGGGAGCGATCGTTTCAGCCCGCAACAGCGATCGGAGATTCGAAGCCATCAGCAATGGGTTCAAAACGGAATTCGTGTAGTAGCCGGCGTAGCCGCAGCGCGGTCCGGCCGAGACCACCGTAGTGACGAATGCGCGTCGGCAGCGTCACATCCAGGCGAGGCTGCGCGGGATCCAGCTCCCAGGGGTGGATGTAGAAGGTGCCGGGCAACCCGCGGCGCTCGCAGCTCTTCAGCGCGTCGCGCGTGTGCGCGAACGGCAGCAGCCGGAAATAGGCACCGCCGCCGGCGGGCAGGCGCATGCCGAAGCGCCTGATGGTCGTCGGCGGAAACTCGCGAATGCGGCCGCCCGGCCGCTCGATCCAATGCGGCTCCGGCCGGGCCGCCGCGTAGCCATAGCCTGGCCGGCGGATGGGAAACAGGCTCGAGTCGTAGGCATGTCCCGTCTCGATCAAGGTATCCAGAGCCCATTCGTGGCCCGGCGTGATCGAGAAGCTGGGAGCGCGAAAACCCAACACGCGGCTGCCGGTGATCGATTCCAGCAGCTCCTTCGTGCGGCGGACCGAGTCGTTGAACTGCTGCGGCGTCTGCGCGGTCACGCGGCGGTGGTCCCACCCGTGGGAGGCCACCTCGTGGCCAGCCGTACAGATGCGCCGGACCAGGGCGGGCTGGCGTTCGGCCACCCAGCCGAGCACGAAGAAGGTGCCGCGCACGCCGAATTCGTCGAGCAGCGCGAGCAGTAGCTCCAACGCCCCGAGCAGCCGGCTCTCACGAGCCGACCACGTGGCGAAGGGCGCCGCCGATTCCAGGGCCGAGGCTTGGAAGTACTCCTCGACGTCAACCGTAAAGTAGTGTCGCATCCAGAATGCGAGTTACGACTCGGGGCCGGTCAGAGGAGCAAGGCATATGCCCTGCGCCTGCGGGCGAGCCGGGTCCTCTCGCGGGGAACGTGCACAACCGACGCGAACGACGTAGGATGCGGCGCGCCGCCTGGCCGTTTCGCGCTCGCGTTGTGTTGCGCGACCGCTACACGTGCGGGTCTGGTCGTGTCCGGAGTGTCGGACCGCTGCGGCGATCGAATCGGCGGGGATGATCGGTGAAAGCAATGATTGGCAAGCGTGGCCAGCGAAGCCGACGCGAGCTGCGCCAGGCGCCCCGGGCGCTGGCGCGGCGCGTGCGCCGTGGTCTCGAGCGGTCGCTCCACGGGTTGCGGCGGAGCCGTGCCATACGGCGCATTCGAGGGTGGCGTCGAAGGACGGACTCGGTGCTGTTCGTCTGTCATGGCAACATCTGCCGGAGCCCCTATGCGGCCGCGCGTTTCGAGCGTCTGCTTCCCCCGCCCTGGAATGGCCGGGTGCGTGTCGCCTCGGCCGGCTTCATCGGACCCGATCGCAGCGCGCCGGAGCTCGCGCGGCGTGCGGCAGAGAGCCGCGCGATCGAGCTGAACGGGCACCGCTCGCAGGTGCTGACACCACAGCTCCTTCAGGAATGGGACCTGGTGCTCGTGATGGAGCCGTCACAGGGACGCGCGCTGCGACGTGCGTTTCGGCGCAGCGCTGGCGTCATCGCGCTCGGGGATCTGGATCCCCTGCCGATACGCACGCGTCGCATCATCGATCCGATCGAGGGCGACGCGGCGCTGTTCACCGAAACATACGAGCGGATCGACCGCTGCGTTGCCGAGCTCGTGAAGCTGCTCGGCATGTCCACTCATTCAGCGCAATGAAATCGAACGATTCGATGGTGAGCTCGAGGCGAGCAATGCGACGGCTGCGCGGGGCGGTGAGGCTGTGGGCTGTGATCGGTCTCGTGAGCGGCTCGTTTGCCGGCGAAACTCTCGCGCAGAGCGTCACGAAGGCCGGCCTCAGTGTTCGGGTCGAGAGCGCGCAGGGCGAGGAGCTGGCAGGCGGCAGGGTCGAGGCGCGCGAGCTCGACAGCGGCCTGCGCTACGAGGCGTCGGCGCGGGGCGGCGGTACGTATTCCCTGGATGCACTGCCGCCCGGCCGCTACGAGATCTTCGTCGAGCGGCTCGGCTATCGGCCGGCGCTGCTGCGCGTGGTCGGGGCGCGCGCCGGCGGCGTGACACACGCGCTGGTCCGGCTCGCTCCGACGGAGCCCCCGGTGACGGGCGTAGATACGGTAATCTTCGCTGCGACGAGCGCAGCCATCGTCC
Source organism: Longimicrobiales bacterium (assembly GCA_050732635.1). GTDB lineage: Bacteria > Gemmatimonadota > Gemmatimonadetes > Longimicrobiales > RSA9 > JBOHRE01. The sequence goes on from JBOHRE010000003.1 coordinate 34,507, forward strand.
CGGGACCAGGGACCTGGGTCGGTCGTCGCCTCATCGAGGGGCTGCCCTGGCCGCGCCGTACAGCGGCCGCGCTGCGGCTGCCGAGCACGATCGCCGGTGACGGCGCCATCCAGGGGCTTCCTGCCCGCTCGAGCACGACGGTGGTGGATGGGCAGACGTTCCCTGCGGTGCGGCACCCGTGGGCGGCGGCCGATCCACTTGGCCGGACCGGCCCGTTCAACCTGCTCGCGCTCGGCGGCGCCGGGGTCTACGTGGATCCGGTCGACGTCGAGTACGGCCGTGGCGCAACCGGATTCCTGACGCTGTTCACGGCGCCGGCCGAAGCCGGTGCCGGTGTCGCGTTCGTGAGCGGCGCGGCGGGCGGCATGATCAGCGAGCTGGGCGCACCAGCCGGTGCGCCCAATGGAAGCTGGGTGGACGCGGGCGCGCGCATCACAGGGCAGATGCTGGGCGACAGCGCGCGGCTCGCCGTGGCGGTCGAGGGCGGGCGGTATGAGACGGTCTTCGTACCTGCGGCCGCAGAGCTGGTCGCGCCGTTCACGCAGGTTGCGGCAGACTCGTTCGGCATCTCGTTGGACGAGACGTTCTCGCCGCGGCTGATCGAGGCTCAACGGATCTCGGCCTTCGGCCGGCTCGACTGGGTCGTGTCAAGTAGCAGCGAGCTGAGCGTCGGCTTCGGCGCGGCCGTGGCGCCGGAGGCCTCGTTCCGCCTTCCTGGCCGCCACGCGCAAGAGGCCCTGGCGACGACGGACGGCAACGATCTGTTCGGCACGATCGCACTGACGTCCCGCATCCGGGAGCGCTGGACCAGCGAGCTCAGGATCGCCGGCAGCAGATCCACGCGCAGCTTCACCGACGGCGGGACGGAGGGTGCGCCACGGACGCTGCTGGCCGGTGCGGACGTCGCCATCGGCATCCCGGCGGAGATTCCGGGCCGGTTCGGCTCGACCGGCGCGCAGCTCCGCGAAACCGTGCACTACAACGCGGACCGGCACCGTCTGAAGGGCGGCGTCGAGCTCGGGCTGCGGCACCTCGAAAACGAGTTCAGCGGCAGCACGGCTGCGGGCTACGTCTTCGGCGATGCGGCTGCGTTTGCCGGGCTAGCCGGACTCCTCGAGCTGCCCTCCGTCGCCTGGCCGAGCGCCAGCTTCTCGATCACGTCGCTCGGCGCGTTCGTGCAGGATACCTGGAGCGCAGCGCCCGGCCTCGATCTGACGCTCGGCTTCCGCTATGACCAGGACCGTCTGCCGCACGACGAGATCGGGCACGATGCCGAATGGTTTCGCCTGTCCGGCATGGCCGCCGATTCCGCGCCGGCCGAGATCGCTGCACTCAGCCCCCGGGTGGGTTTCACCTGGAGCGCCGGTGGGCAGAGCGGCTGGGTCGTGCACGGTTCGGCCGGGCGTTACGCCGATCCGTTCGACCCAGCGGCGCTGGTCGAGGCCGTGGTCCTGTCGGCGCCGGGCGGTGTGCAGCGCGAGGTCGGCACGCTCAGCGCGTGGTCGGAGCGGCCGGCCGTCAGTGGTCCGGTCACCGAACGTCATGCACTGCTGGCCCCGGAGTTCCGCTCGCCGCAGAGCGCGCGTGCCTCACTCGGCCTGGTCCGCTCCATCGGCGCCTCGACCGCGATTCGCCTCGTCGGTGCCTACCGCGAAACGGACTTCCTGCCGCGCCGTGTCGACCTGAACCTGCAATCGAGTCCCGCTGCGCTCGATCAGCACGGCCGGATCCTCTACGGTGAGCCGCTCAAGCTGGGAGCAATGCTCGCCGCCACAGTCGGCAGCAACCGGCGCTTCCCCGACTACGATGTCGTCTGGGCGCTGAACGCGGATGGCAGCTCCACCTATCGCGGCATTACGATCGGCGCGGAGCACGAGGGGCCGCTGTCGGTCGGCATCGAATACACCTACTCCGAGACCACCGATGACTGGGTGGACGCCGGCCTTTCACCCGGGCCGCAGTCTCCCCCGTTGATCGCGCAGGGCCTGGACGACTGGGACAGTGGTGTCTCGGACTTCGATGTCCGGCACCGGGCCGCCGCGACCGCGCTCCTCTCGTTCCCGACCAGTGTCGGCGACCTCGGCGTGGCCGGCCTCTACACCTACCGATCCGGTCTTCCCTTCACCCCGATCGTGGCCGCCGGTGTCGATGCCAACCTGGATGGGATCGCCGGCAACGAGCCGGCCTTCGTCGATGCGCAGGTCGACGGCATCCAGGAGCTGAGCGGCCAGTGGGACTGCCTGCGGCTCTCCTCCGGCGCCTTCGTCGAGCGGAACGCCTGCCGCACGCCGGCGGCCCACGCGCTGCACCTCCGAGGATCGGTCGGGCTGCGCGGCACCAGCTTGCGCGGAGAACTGTTCGTCGAGCTCATCAATGCGCTCGCATCGGTGAGCGACGGCCCCGTCAACCCGTCGCTGTACCGGATCGATCCGACCGCTGCCCTCGCCGAAGCCGATGGCGAGCTGCAGATCCCGCTGATCACGAATCCTGCATTCGGCGAGCCCCTGCTCGGGCAGGGTGAGCCGCGCATCCTACGAATCGGCACGAGGATCCTGTTCCGATGAAGCACCGCTACTGCGTAGTCTCGAGTCTGCTGATCGCGGCCGGAACAGCGGCTGCATGCGCTGACTCCGAGCCCGGAGTCCTCTCACTCGACGCGACCGGAAGCGTCGCCGGCGTGGTCTACATCGACCGCGACGGCAACGGTGAGCTGGACTCGACCGATGGGCCGGTCGAAGGCGTCACCGTCATGCTGATCCCGCACGCGCGTGACGTCGCGGCCGCGCACGCAGCCAGTCTCGAGACCGGCGTCTTCACCCTCGGCCCCGTGCCCGTGGGCCGCTATGACCTGGCGGTCGACGATGCATCCATTCCCGACAGTCTCCGCCTCGCGCGGATCGACAGCATGTCCGTGACCGTGCTGCCCGCCGACACTGCACTGACCTTCGTTCAGCTCGGCTATCCTCACATGAGCATCGCCGAGGCCCGGCAGGCAGCAGTCGGCCAGCGCGTCTTCATCGAGGGCGTCGCCCTCAACGCGTGGAGCACGTTCGCCGATTCGACCGTGCACGTCAGAGACACCGCCGGCGCGATCCGGGCCGTGCGCGTCGAGCCCTGGAACGTGACGGCCGGTGACAGTGTCCGCGTGCTCGGCACGCGCTCGATCCAGACGGGCCAGCCCGTGCTCCAGCTCGCCCGCCTCTTCGACCTCGGACCCGTGCTCGATGCCCCCGCGCCCGACACCATGAGCACCACCGAGGCCGCCAGCGCGCTCGGCGGTACGGCCGATGCCGACCTCGTCACCGTGGTTGCGGCATTGGTGACCGACACCACTCGGACAGCGGATGGCGAACCCCGCATCATTGTCGATGATGGATCAGGCCCCCTAGCAATCGTGCTCGACCAGCACATCCGCTTCACCTCGCCGCTGTTCCCCACCGGCGATCCGCTGCTGTACAAGATCACCGCCACGGGACTGCTCGTGCCGGTTCGCGAGGGTGAATGGGCATTGAAGCCCCGCTCGAACCAGGAGGTCATTCTGATCCCGCCGGACGATCCGGCGGGCAGCGGTCAGCCCCACTCGCCTTGACACGGGCGGCGGCGGCCGGTAAACATTCGAGGTTGGCCAGCCACCTTGGTGGTCACCTGCCGGCGGCTCCGCCGCCAGCTGACGGATCACCCCAGTTACCGGAGGACCGCTTGGAGAGCTCAGTGCTACCGGGATTACTAGGACCCGAGGATGACATCACCGCCTTCTTCAGCCGCGCGGCGCCGAGGGCCGAGCCGCGCGCGATCGTGCCGCCCGAGACGGTAATGCAGACGGCCGCTCCGTCCCACACGCCCGTAGTCACGCGCATGCAGACGCAGCGGCAACCGGCCGTCGATCAACGCAAGCTGCCGCCGTACCTGCGCGGCCACCCCCGCTTCCGGCAGTAGGCGCCGCAGTAGGGGCGGGGCACGCAGAAAATCAGAAGGGGCCGCTGGCAGACACCAGCGGCCCCTTCTCATTGGTCGGGATCCGGGCGGGCCGGGCTCAATCGAGCGCGGAATCCTCGTCCGCCTGCGAGCCATGGCGGCGGCGACGGCGCGCTGTGGCAGCTCCGAGACCCATCAGGCCGCTGCCCAGCAGCACGATCGTGATCGGCTCGGGCACGATGCTGGGGCCGCACCCGCCGACACAGGTCTCGCCCTGGAACGAGCCGAGGTCCCCGCTGCCGGCGCCCGCCTCGGACACGGAGACGACGCCCCACGCCAACTGGAGCTGGGAGACGTCGACCGCTCCGGCAGCCGTAAAGGCAAAGGTCACCCAGCCGGTCGCGACGCCGTTCAGGCAGGTCTCGAAGTATGCGGCCGGGTTCGCATCCGGTCCGATGCAATCCTGGATGCCGCCCTCGGCCGTCTGCGTCGCCAGCCCCCACTCGACCCCGCTACCCGACGAGTTGATACTGTTCAGGTTCTGGCGGAACGCCCAGAACGACGCCGGCGTCACCGTGGTCAGCGTGCCCTTCTGGTTTACCGTCCCGCTCTGTGCGATGGCCCCGTCCTCAGTATAGATCGTCCCCTCAGCGCCGAGCACGTTCTCGTTGCGCGTATCGCTGAGGTCAGGCGAAAGAACGCCCAGCCGTGTCAGCGTCGAACCGCCAATGCTGCCGTCCTCGAGCACGGCGTAGACGTTCTGTACGCGCAGATAGAACTGCGTCCGCGTCGTGCCGCCGGCATCCGCGTACGTCTGCACCCGCACCTGGAAGCTGGCGCAGGTCTTCACCATGCCCGCGGAGCACTGGCCAGCGAAATCGATCCACTGCCCCTGCGCCGGCGCGGCCAGCGCGGTGGCGATCACCAGCGCGATTCCAGCACTCCACGTTCTCATACCTGGCTCCTGGCCAACCATCATGAATGCGCCCCGGCCGTCGCAGTCCTCACGACAGAGTGGCCGGGGCTCTCAGTGAACCGGATTGCCGCTACTCCCGACTGCAGCAATCGCGCCGACCTACGCACGCGCCCGCGAGGTCGGAATAACTCTTTGTTCGGCAGCAACTTAGCAGGATCGAGGCCGGCCTCTGCTGACGCCGCCGCGTGTGGCCGAGCCACAGCAGTGGCGCGGCGACCTGGATATTCGGCGCAACACTGGCTGGCTGGCGCGTACGGAACTTGCGCCCGGCCGTCGCGTCCCCCCCCCCGAATCGCGGAGCGCTCTTGCGATACGTCGTCACTGGCGGCGCCGGCTTCATCGGCTCGCACCTGGTCGAGCAGCTGGTCGAGCGCGGCCCCGAGGTGGTCGTGCTGGACGATTTCTCGACTGGGCGACGCGAGAACCTGGAACCGTTCCGCAGCGCGATCACATTGGTCGAAGGGAGTGTGACCGATCCCGCAGCGTGCGCCCGAGCGCTGCGCGGCGCCGACTACGTCCTGCACGAGGCAGCAATCCCGTCCGTGCCGCGCTCGCTGGAGGACCCGCGCGGTACGCATGCGGCCAACGTCGATGGTACGCTGACGCTGCTGCTGGCAGCCAGAGAGGCGGGCGTGCGCCGCGTCGTGTATGCCGCCTCATCATCGGCGTACGGCAATACCGAGGAGCTGCCGAAACACGAGCGCATGATGCCCAAACCGCTCTCTCCCTACGCGGTGCAAAAGCTGGCCGGCGAGCACTACTGCCGCGCCTTTGCCGCCAGCTTCGGCCTGCCGACCGTCGCGCTCCGCTACTTCAACATATTCGGACCTCGTCAGGATCCCGCGTCCGAGTATGCGGCCGTGATTCCCCGCTTCATCACCGCCGCCCGCGCTGGAGTCCAGCCGACGATCTTCGGGGATGGCGAGCAGACCCGCGACTTCACGTATGTCGCCAATGCCGTGCACGCGAACCTGCTCGCCTGCGCAGCGCCGGCCGCGCAGGTGAACGGGCAGGTCTTCAATGTCGGTTGCGGGCAGCGGATCAGTCTGAACCGCCTGTGGGCAGAGATCGCAGCCATCACCGGCTGCGCGCTCACGCCACGCTACACGAATCCGCGGCCCGGCGACGTCCGCGACTCGCTGGCCTCTCTCGACGCCGCGCACGCGGCGCTCGGCTACCAGCCGGTCGTCGGGCTCGCGGCCGGATTGCGGCGGACCGTCGACTTCTTCGCTGCCGAAACGCCTGGCGGAGCCGCGCCCGGCCCGGCCCCTGCCGCAGCACCCCGACAGCCATAATGCTGCGCCTCACCGGCACTTTGTTGGTCGCCTGCGACAGCGGGCCGACCCCGAAGGGCCTCAGGCCGGGCTTCTAACTACAATGTCCCCAAGCACTTACTCGACCACCCGCAGGGCCGTTGCAGCGGTGTGATTCGTGCAATCCACGGGATCGGTACACGTGATCCGATACGCGCAACAAGCGGTTCAAGAGTGGCCGTCGTTACACCCTCCCTTACGGCCACTCCGAGCGGGCCCGGCACTGTCGGGCCCGCTCGTCACTCGCAGGGCCGTGTGGAAAAACGGCCCGGGCGAGACCCGCGCCGAGCGGATCTGTAAGCGATCCAATGAACCGGAGGCGACGATGTCGAGGAAGGGCCGGGGCCGGTGTGTGCGCGCATCTTGCGGCTTGATCCGAAGCCCGTGATGATGCCGCTTTCAGCTCTGCCCGCGGGGGCAGGAATCGGGTCGCGCAGTCAGGCTGCTGGCGCACCACGAATCGCAGTGGGGGCCATGGCGTCTCGAACGATTCTGATCGTCGACGACAACCCGGGAAACCGTTCGGTTTTCAGCCGTGCACTGCTGCAGTACGGCTATCGCGTGCTGGAGGCGGAGAACGGCGCGGAAGCGATCCGGCTGGCGAGCGAGCACCTGCCGGACCTGATCCTGATGGATCTGGAGATGCCGGTCATGAACGGGTGGGACGCGGCGGAGCTGTTGAAGCGGGACCCGCGCACGCGCGACATCCGTATCATCGCGATTTCCGTGCATGACGTCTTCGAGCACGAAGCAGTTCACTTCGCGTCGTTTCTGTCGAAGCCGATATCGCCGAGCCTGCTGCTAGCCGAGGTGCAGCGGCTGGTGCCCGACGAAACCAGCTCATCGTGATCTCCGAGACAGTGAGGTTCGGGCCCGCACGCACGATTCTCGTTGCCGACGACGACGTCGAAGAGCGGCGGGCGTTCGAGGCTCTCCTGCGGGGTGCCGGTTTCGCTGTGCTGCTGGCGGCTGACGGTCTCGCTGCGCTGCGCACCGCAAAGCTCACCCAGCCCGATCTGATCTTGATGGATCTGCGGCTGCCAGGGATCGATGGCTGGGAGGCGGCAGCACGGTTGAAGGCTGATCCGTCCACGCGCGAGATCCGGGTCGTCGCCATCTCCGGATTCGATGTCTTCAGCGGCCCGACCGATGCCTTCGCGGGGTTCGTCTCGAAGCCCGTCCCGCCCGGGCTGCTGCTGACGGTCATCGAGCGGCTGCTGCCGCAGCGCGGGTCGGCTGCATCAGCCGCGGCGGGACCGCCGTTTCTGGCGAGGTCCTGAGCCGCTCAGCCGCGCTCGGCGACCTGGCTCACATCCTTGTCGCCACGCCCGCTCAGGCACACGACCACCGGCCCCGCAGCGCGCCAGCGTGCGCCTTCACGCAGGAGATAGGCGATGGCGTGCGCGCTTTCCAGCGCCGGGATGATGCCTTCCAGCCGCGCCAGCCGCTCGAACGCGGCCAGCGCCTCGTCGTCGGTCGCGCTCGCGTACTCGGCTCGGCCGCTGTCGTGCAGCCAGGCGTGCTCCGGGCCGACGCCGGGATAATCGAGGCCGGCGGAGATCGAGTGCGCCGGCGTGACCTGGCCGCGCTGATCCTGGAGCAGATAACTCAACGACCCGTGCAGCACGCCGGGGCGGCCGGCGGCGAGCGACGCCGCGTGCCGGCCGCTCTCGAGCCCCGCGCCCGCGGCCTCGACGCCGATCAGCTCGACGTCGGCCGCCTCGACGAACGCGTGGAAGATGCCGATCGCGTTCGAGCCGCCGCCGACGCAGGCGATCACGGCCGCCGGCAGGCACGACTCGACGCGCATGAGCTGCTCGCGCGTCTCGCGGCCGATCACCGCCTGGAAGTCGCGCACGATCGTCGGGTACGGATCCGGCCCCACGACCGAGCCGATGATGTAATGCGTGTCGCCGACGTTCGTGACCCAGTCGCGAATCGCCTCGTTGGTCGCATCCTTCAGCGTGCGCGTTCCGCTGTCCACGGTCACGACGTCGGCGCCGAGCAGCCCCATGCGGTACACGTTGAGCGCCTGACGACGCATGTCCTCGGCGCCCATGTAGATCACGCAGTCGAGGCCGAAGAGCGCGCACACCGTTGCCGTTGCGACGCCGTGCTGGCCGGCGCCGGTCTCCGCGATGATGCGCCGCTTGCCCATGCGCCGCGCGAGCAGCACCTGGCCGAGCGTATTGTTGATCTTGTGCGCGCCCGTGTGGTTGAGGTCTTCGCGCTTCAGGTAGACCCGGCTGCCGCCGGCCGCAGCACCCAGCCGATCCGCACGGTACAGCGGCGTCGGCCGGCCCACGTAGTCGCACAACAAGGTGTCCAGCTCCGCGCTGAACGACGCGTCCGCGCGAACCGACTCGTACGCGGCCGCCAGCTCGTCCAGCGCCGCGATCAGCGTCTCCGGTACGTAGCGGCCGCCGTACTGGCCATAGCGCCCGCTCATGATGGTAGAGGGCGCAGAGAAGCAAGCAAGATGATCATCGGGTTCATGATAACCGCGGAGAGCGCCGGGAACGCAGAGGGTTGAGCGGAATATTTGCCAGGCCCACGGCGCCAATCAAATTTTGAATGTTTTGTTTGGCGTATTCAGCGTGCTGCTGCGGGAACAGGTTCTCGGCGTGCGCTGCGGTCTCGGCGGTGATCAGGGGCGGCGCTCCACGTGCTCGGCGCGCTCGGCGGTTCCGCCGGCAGCGCGGGCGGCCGCGATGAAGGCCCGGACACGGTCGCCGGATTTCTCGCCCACCACGCGCTCGACGCCGGAGCTGACATCGACGACCGCGGGACGGAGCAGCCCGATCGCCACGGCGACGTTTTCGGGCGTGAGCCCGCCGGCGACGACGATGGTGGGGGACGACGGCAGCCGTGCGAGCTCGTGCGCCACGCCAACCCAATCGAAGCGCACGCCCGAGCTGCCACGCTCGGCCGCGCCCTCCAGCAGCAGCGCGTCCGCTCGGGCGTAACGGGCCGCTGCTTCGGCCAGCTCGGCGCTCGACCGCAGCCGCACGGCCTTCCATACGCGAAACCGGCCGCCCGCGCGCAGCTGCTCGACTCGCTCCGCCGGCTCATCGCCATGGAGCTGGAGCACGTCCAACCGCAGCGTCTCGGCCGCGTGCAGCATGTCATCCGGCTGCGCGTCGACGAACACGCCCACGCGTCGCACGGTCGCACCAGCGAGCGCCGCGAAGGTGATCGCCGCCTGCTCGAGTGTTTGCGCGCGCGGTCCCCTCGGCGAGAGCACGATGCCGACGTAATCGGCGCCCGCCGCTGCCGCGACGAGCGCGTCCTGCGCGCGGCATACGCCGCAGATCTTGACGGCCGGCCGTGATCGCACGGGCGACGTCGTCGCTGCCGGCCTCATCCGCGATCCGCGGCCGCCACCGAGCTGCCCGCGCGCTGAGCGCGAGTGTGGCCGACCAGCGCGCGCAGGCCCGGACCACCGCGCCGCATGGCCCATTCGCCGACCAGCACGGCATCGACGCCCGCCGCCCCGAGTGCCACCACGTCCGCGGCGCTCTGGATACCGCTTTCTGCCACCAGCACCACAGCCGCTGGAACGAGGGACGCGAGTCGCAGTGACTGCCGCACGTCCGTCTGGAAGCTCGCCAGGTCGCGGTTGTTGATGCCGATGATCCGAGCACCCGCGTCGATGGCCGCTTCGATCTCGCCTTCATCGTGCACCTCCACCAGCGCCGCCATGCCCAGGACTGCCGACGCCGCCAGCAGCTCGCCGAGCCGGGCCGGCTCCAGCATGCGCACGATCAGCAGCACGGCATCCGCGCCGGCACCGCGCGCCTCCAATAGCTGCACCTCATCCAGGATGAAATCCTTGCGCAGCACAGGCAGCGTCACGGCCGCGCGCGCCTGCTCGAGGTCCGCGAGCGCGCCGCCGAAGTCGACCTCGTCCGTCAGCACGCTCAGCGCAGCCGCTCCCGCGCGCGCGTACGCGCGCGCGTACTCCACCGCACTCGCGTCCTGCCGGATCCAGCCGGCCGACGGCGAGCGCCGCTTGAATTCCGCGATGACCGCAACATCGTCCCGCGCGCGCAGGATCCTCTCGAACGACCGCACCGGTGCGGCGCGTTCCACCGTCTGCCGCAGCGTCCGTTCGTGCTCCCGCAGCCGGCCGACCTCGGCCCGCTTCTGCTCCACGATCCGCTCGAGAACGCTCAAGCCTCTTGCCTTCGGTTCCTTTTCGGTTTAGCTTGCGATTCGGGTGCTATTCGGGTGCTTGCGCCGGGGACCCGCGCGTGCAACCATGCAGAGCCTCCGTCGCGACGCCCTCGAAGCGGGCGCCTGCCGAGACATCGCCTCACCCCGTACATGCTGGAGTGTACCATGCCCGTAACCAAGCGGCAAAAGGAAATTCTGGATTTCCTGCAGACGTATCTCGAGGACAATGGCTACGCGCCGAGCTACGAGGAGATCGCCAAGAACTTCGGCTTCTCCTCCCTCGCCACCGTTCATGAGCACCTCGAGAACCTGCGCCGCAAGGGTTACATCAGGAAGAACTACAATGAGAGCCGCTCGATCGAGCTCGTGCCGATGGGGCTGCGCATCGCCGCCGTCGAACTGCCGCTGTACGGGCGCGTCGCCGCCGGTGCACCCATCGAGGCCGTCCAGGACCAGGAGTCGGTCGCGGTTCCCGAGGACATGCTCGGCCGCGGTGGGCACAACTACGTGCTGCGTGTCGAGGGCGACTCCATGATCGACGAGCAGATCCGCGATGGCGATTACATCATCGTCAACTCACGGCAGCTGGCCAACAATGGTGAGATGGTCATCGCGCTCGTCGATGGCGATTCCGCCACGCTGAAGAAGTTCTATCGCGAGGCCGATGGCCGCGTGCGACTGCAGCCCGCGAATGCGACCATGCGGCCGATGTTTTTTCGCGCCGATCGCGTGCGTGTGCAGGGCATCGTCGTCGGCGTCTTGAGGAGGTACTGAATACCGTCGACGTGGAGGCATCATGGGTGAGGCGAAGGTGCGCGGCGGCCAACCGCTCGAACGGTTGGCGCCCAGAAAGCCGCTCGTTGTCGGATTCCGTACGCGACGGGCGACCACCGTGCTGTTTCCGCGCTCGAAACCTGCGCCGCTGCGCGGTCCCTGGACACTGCAGGCGGTCATCTCCGCAAACTGACGCGCGACAACGGCGGAAGCCCTCACCGGCCCGCGCTCTCCGAAACCTCGCGCAGCTCATCGAGCTTGGCGGCGGCGCTGCCGGCGTCGAGGGCCTGCTCCGCGCGTAGGATACCGTCGGCGATGGAGTCCGCGACACCGGCGACGTAGAGCGCGGCGCCCGCGTTGAGCGCGACGGCGGCGCGAGCGCCGGGCGGGCCGTTCCCGGCCAGGATCTGCACGACCAGCTTGCGGTTCTCCTCGGGGCTTCCGCCCGCGAGGTCTTCCAGCGCAAAGCCCGACCAGCCGAAGGCGGCCGGCTCGAGGCGCAGCCGCCGCACCTCGCCGTGTCGCAGCTCCAGCACATCCGTCTCGCCAACGGGGCTCAGCTCGTCCATGCCGGGCGCGCCGTGAACGACGAGCACGTGCTCATGACCGAGCTCACGTAACCCGTGGGCGACGAGCTCGAGCAGCCGCGGATCGGCAACGCCGACGACCTGACGTCGGGCTCCCGCAGGATTGGTCAGCGGTCCCAGCAGGTTCATGATCGTGGAAATGCCCAGCTCACGGCGCACCGGTGCGACGTGGCGCATTGCCGGATGCAGCAGCGGCGCGAACATGAACACGATGCCGGTGCGATCGAGCACCTCCGCCATGGCCTCGGCCGAGAGCTCGATGCGGACACCCAGCGCCTCGAGCACATCCGCGCTGCCGCAGCGGGAGGTGAACGAGCGGTTGCCATGCTTCGCGATGCGTGCGCCGGCGCCGGCGGCCACCAGTGCCGCGGCGGTCGAGATGTTGAAGGTGGTCAGCAGCCCACCGCCGGTCCCGCAGGTGTCCGTCACGGCAAGATCGGTGGACACCACGGGAATCATGGCACCCCGCAGCGCCCGAACTCCTCCGGCGATCTCCGTGGCCGCTTCGCCCCTCGCACGCAGTGCGGCCAACAGCGCGGCAACCTGCACCTGGCTCGCGCGGCCGGCCATCACCTCGCCGAATGCACGCTCCGCCTCCTCGACGGTCAACGCGCGCGCAACGGCCAGCGCGATCAACTCGCCCAGCGACGGGCCTTCGGCCGGGTCAGTCGTCATCCAGCGATTCTAGTCGCTCCCCCGCGCTGGCGGCCAGGCAATCACCGCGGAGCGCGCAGAGTACGCCGAGAAAGCAACGACCAGTTCACCGCCGAGGACGCGGAGCACGCCGAGAAAACAACAGCAAAATATGTGTGGCTCACCGGCGTTTGGCGGGAGGCCGGTGGAGCTCCGCGTGCTCGGCGTGCTCTGTGGTGCATCGACGTAGCCTCAGCGCGCTCGGCTCGTCATGGTCACCGAGTGAGGCCGGCGCGGCAACGATTCGTTGCCATTCAGGGGAGCGCGCGCTGGGCCGCGGCGCGCCTAAGTTGTTGGCCCGACACGGGTTGGGCGGATCCGTAGGGGGCGGCACACGGTCTGCCTTTGTAGCGGCCAGCGAGCCGACGAGAATCGATCGCGCGCGCCTTCTCCCTAGCGAACAGGTGCTTCATGCTGGTGTCAGAGTACGGCTTCAGTCCGGCGGTGCCACTTCGTGCGCTGCTGCTGTCGCTGGGCGCGCTGGTGGTGCCGGTCGTGGCTGCGATCGCGCTGCCGGAGGCGATCGACGAGTACGCGATCCTGTTATGGATGCTGGCCCTGATTCCGGCGCTGCTGCTGGCGTATTACCGCGGCTGGCGGGGCGTGGCAACCGCGCTGGCCGGAGCAATGGCGGTCCTATCGCTGAGCCAGGCGGCATTGCACACCCTCGACGCGAGTCTGGCGAACCGGCCGCTGCTGATTCTGGTGGTCCTAGTGTTCGCGGCCGTCGCGATTGCGATCGGTTGGGTGACCGAGCTACTGCACCGGGAGCGCGCGCTGGCCCAACAGAGCGCGGTCGACGTGAACCTGCTGCTGACCGAGGAAGGCACGATCCGCTACGCGAGCCCTTCACTGCACCGCGTGACGGGATTCGCGTCGGCGCAGGTGGTCGGCTCCGGGCTGTCACGCCTGGTGGTGGCCGAGGACATCGAGCGGCTGAACGCGGTTCTGGAATCATCGGAGGAGCTGGCGAAAGCGCATGTCCTGCGGCTGCGATCCGCCGACGGTAGGGTACGCTCGTTCGAGGCGGGGTTCGCCGACCATCGATCGGATCCGTCGTTGCGGGGCGTCGTCATGAGTCTGCGAGACGTGACGGAGCGGCGAGAGCTGGAGGCGCGACTCGCGGAGACACAGCGGATGGAGGCAATCGGCCGGCTCGCCGGCGGGCTGGGGCATGACTACAACAACCTGCTGACGGCGATCCGGAGTCGTACGCGGTTTCTGATGACCGATCTCAGCGCCGACGATGCCATGCGCGAGGAGCTGGAGGAGATCGATCGAGCCGCAACCCAGATCGCGGTGCTGACGCGCCAGCTGCTGGCCTTCAGTCGACAGCAGCTGTTGCAGCCACAGGTGCTGGATCTGAACGAGCTGGTAACGGAGATGGGCCTGGTGCTGCGCAAAGTGATCGGCGAAGGCGTCGACTTGAAGTTGCAGCTCGGCGCCGATCTGGGCGCCGTGCGCGTGGACCCCGGCCAGATCCAGCAGTCGATCATCGACCTGGCGGTGCATGGCGGCCAGGCCATGGCTGACGGTGGGCAGCTCGAGATCCGTACAGCAAACGTCCACCTCGATGAAGCGTTCACCCGTCGATTCCGCTACCCGGTGAAATCCGGCGATTACGTCCTGCTGTCGATCAGCGACACTGCGCCTACCTGGACCAGCGAGGCGCGGGATCGGATCTTCGAGCCGTATTTTACGACGACTCTGAGCGCGCAGTCCGAGGGGCTAGGCCTCGCCACGGTCTACGGCGTCGTGAAGCAGAGCGGCGGATACATCTGGGCCGAAGACGGGCCGGGTGGCGGGAACGTCTACAACATCTACCTGCCGCGTCTGAGCGGCGCGTTCGAGCTGCCGCGGATCCGCACGCGCGAAACCGACCCAAGCTCGGCGACCGTGCTGGTCGTCGAGGATGAGGACGGCGTGCTGTCCGTCGTGCGTCGCGCACTGCTGCGAGCCGGCTATCGGGTGCTGGACGCGCGCCACGGCGAGGAAGCGCTCGAGATCGCCGCGGCACACCGCGGTCGTGTCGACCTGTTGCTGACGGACCTGATGATGCCTGGCCTGGGTGGCCGCGACCTGGCGGCGCGCCTGATGCCGGATCATCCGGGCATGGCCGTGCTGTTCATGTCCGGCTACACGAAGGATGCCGCGCTACGCAACGACCTGATCGACGGCGAGGGCGAGTTCCTGCCGAAGCCGTTCGGTCCGGAGGAGCTGCTGGCGAAGGTGCACGAGGCGCTCACCCGTGGCCCGCGAGAAGGAGCGCTATGCCCGTCCGCGACCTGAAGACGGACTCCGTCATCCTGATCGTCGACGACGATGCCGGCATCCGCCGGATGCTGGAGCGGGTCCTAGGCAGCGCCGGCTACAATCGGGTTCACGCGATTGCGGATCCGGCCGAGCTGCCGACGCAGGTCCGTGCGTTGTCCGCGGACCTGATCGTGCTCGACCTGCACATGCCGAACATCGACGGGTTCGACGTGCTGCGCGCGCTTCGGTCCGAGGTCGGCGCGGAGGAGTACCTGCCCGTGCTGATGATCACCGGGGATCTGAGCCGCGCATCGCGGAACCAGGCGCTGTCGATGGGCGCCAAGGATTTCCTGACCAAACCCTTCGATCCGGACGAGGCGCTGCTGCGCATCTCGAACCTGCTGCTGACGCGGATGCTGTACTGCGAGATGAGCGATCACCAGCGCGTACTCGAGCAAAAGGTTGCGGCGCGTACGCGTGCGCTCGAGGCGGCACAGATCGAGATCCTCGAGCGGCTGGCGCTCGTCTCCGAGTTCCACGACGAGCAGACCGGCCAACACATTCGCCGGGTCGGGACCCTGGCAGCGTTGCTGGCCAGGACGCTACACCTGCCGGAGCCCGAGGTGGAATTGATCCGTCGCGCGGCGCTCCTGCACGACGTGGGCAAGGTCGCAATCCCGCCGGACGTTGCTCAGAAGCGGGGTCGCCTGACGCCGTCCGAATTTCAGTGCATGGCGAAGCACACGACGATCGGGGCGCGGCTGCTCTCGAACAGCCGGTTCCGCGTGCTACGCAAGGCCGAGGAGATCGCGCTGCGGCACCACGAGTGGTTCGATGGCACCGGCTACCCCGAAGGGCTGGCGGGAGATGCGATTCCGATTGCGGGGCGCATTGTCGCGGTCGCTGACGCCTTCGATGCACTGACGCACGAGCGCCCGTACAAGGGCGCCTGGTCGGTGCAGGATGCGCTGCTCGAGATCCGCCGCGAGACGGGCACGCACTTCGATCCGGTCGTCGTCGACGCACTGCTCGCGTTGCACGGCGAGGGTGTGCTCGCGGCGCTGGACGAGCCGCTCAGCGACGCGCGGGCACAGGCGCAGAACCGCAGCGAGCATGGCGCGCTCGCAGCGCTCGTGGCCGCACCCTGACGCGACTCAGGCTTCGGGCGGTACCAGCCGGATCGGTACGCGTGCGCGCATCGTGATCGGCCGGCCACCCGCCCGGCCGGGCTCGAAGCGCAGCGAGGACGCGATCTGAAGCGCGGCGCGATCGAGGCCGCCGTCGCCCGATGAGCTGGCGATACTGGCCTCCGTCACGCGGCCCGTGCCGTCCACGGTCACGATCAGTGTGAGCGGGCCGGGCATGCGCCCGCGCCACTGGTAATGCGGGCGCAGCAGCTCCGCGATCTCGCCGGCGTTACGCAGCACTGGCGCTGTCACCGTCTCACTCGCCAGCACTTCCTCGCCGAGCATCCGCCGCGGCGGCTGGAGCAGCCGACTGGATACCGGTGCACTCACATCGAAGGAGTTGATCGCCGCATCGATTTCGGCGTCGGGTGCGTTCACCTCGGCCGGCGGCGGTGGCAGCCGCGCGGGCTCGCTCGCGACCGTCGCCTGTGCCGGTGCTGTCTCCAGCGGAGCAGGCGCCTCAGAATCTGTCTCCTCCGGCGCCAGCGTCGTCGAGTCCAGTGGCGGCAGCGGCCGGGCGATCTCCGCTTCGGGGGCAAGCGTAGGCTGCCCCGTGGCCATCCCATAGCTGGCTGCGAAGCTCTGGACCTCGTCCGGCGGTCCGTTTCCGTTCGAGGGCCCCAGCTCGATCGCCGCGAATGCGGCGCCGCCGCCGATGAGCACCGCCGCGATACTCGCGGCGAGCACGCTCGGCCGGGACCAGCGCCGCCGTCGGGGCGGCCGATAATCGAAGCGGACTTCGTCAACGACGGCCAGCACGTCGAGCGGCTCGTTGGGCTGCTCGGCAGCGCTTTCAGCGGTGACCTCTGCCTGCACCGGCGCGGCTTCCTCCTCGGCATCGAAGAAGGTCAGGCTCGGCGTTGGTAGCGGCTCACGATCGGCCAGCCGCAACGCCGGCGGCGGCGCGACCGCAGGAGCAACGTCGGGCGCGCCGGCACGATCGGCGGCCACCGGCGGCTTCTGCAGCGGTGCACCAGGCAGACGGTATTGGACAGTGAGTGCGGCTGCGTCGTCGCTCTCGACATCATCGTGCAGCAGCTCGATGGGCGCTTCCAGTGCGGCGTCGCGCCGAGCCAGCGGGCTCAGATGCGCCAGGAATGCCGCGGCATCCGCCCAGCGAGCGCTCGGGTCCTTCGCGACCGCGCCAGCAATAGCGACCTGGAGATATACCGGCGTGTCCGGCCGCAGACTCATGAGCGACGGCAACTCCTCATTCTTCTGCTTATAGATCACACTATAGATCGTCTCACCATCCCACGGCCTCGCGCCGGTCAGCATCTCATGACCGATCAGACCGAGGCTGTACAGGTCGCTGCGACTGTCGAGCTCGCCGCCATCGATCTGCTCGGGCGACATATACGCCGGTGTCCCGATCACCACGCCCGACAGCGTGACGTTGCTCTGCGACTGCAGGCTCTTGGCGATGCCGAAGTCGGAGATCAGGGCCCGGCCGCTCGTCTCATCAATGAAGATGTTCTCCGGCTTCAGGTCCCGGTGCACGATGCCCTGGCCATGCAGGTAGTTCAGGCCCGACGCAAGATCTCGCAGGATGGATTCGACCAACACGAGCGGCAGTGCGCCGCGCTCCCGCAGCAGTTCACGCAGCGTGCGACCAGGCGTGTGTGACATGATCAGCGCCAGCCCGCCATCTGGCAGTCGCTTCGCGCTGTAGACCAGCACAATGTTGGGGTGCTGGAGCCGCGCCAGCAGCCGGGCTTCGCGCTCGAAACGCGCACGCGTGTCCTCATCGGCGCTGCTGCCGTCGCGCACTACCTTGATCGCGACCTGCCGGCCCAGCTCTCGGTCTCGTGCCAGAAAGACCACCGATACGCCGCCGCGGCCGAGCTCCGAAAGGATCTCGTACTCGGCGCCCAGTGCCGCTACCGCCGACTCCATCGAGTACATCATCATTGTCAGACCTCCTGCTGGGCGCGCGTCCTAGCGGATGGCGACCAGAAGCGTGACGACCAGCCAGATCAAGAACCCCGATACCACACTCAGCCATGCGAATGCATCCAGCGACAGCCCGCGCGGCCAGCTCCGGCGCGGCCGTACCGCCTCTGACGACGCCAGGATCGGCCGCGCACGGCCTGCTCTCGATGCGGGCGGCAGCGCAGCGCTCGGCTGCGCCGCCATGTCGCGCGCGGGCGCGCTGGGCGCGCTCGCCGCCGCGACGGCATCCGGCGCAGGCCCTCGAAGCGATGCTGCAGCGGGGGCCTTTCCCTCGAACAGCAGACCGAACTCGAGGATGGCCACCGTCACATTGTCCGGAGTCCCGCGCGCCACAGCCAGCTCCGCCAGCACGCGAGCCGCCTCCAACGGCGCCGACGTCTGCAGTGCTGCGGCACGGATCTCCTCGTCCTGCAAGGTACCGTGCAGCCCGTCGCTGCACAGGAGCACTGCGCCCGCCGCATTGACTTCGTAGGGCCCAAACAGGTCGACGTCGACCTCGAGCTTCGGCCCCACCGCCCGCAGCAGAACATGCTTGAAGGGCGAACGCTCGGCCTCCTGCGGCGATAGCGCACCATTGCGAACGGCCTCAGTCACGAACGAATGGTCGACTGTAAGCCGCGTGATGCCCGACCCGTCGAGCCAGTACGCGCGACTGTCGCCGACGTTGGCCACCTCGAAGCGGCCACCGTCGCGTAGCACGGCGACCAGCGTCGTGCCCATCCCCTCACAGCCATCGCGAT
The DNA here is from genome assembly GCA_050732635.1 of Longimicrobiales bacterium. Taxonomy (GTDB): domain Bacteria; phylum Gemmatimonadota; class Gemmatimonadetes; order Longimicrobiales; family RSA9; genus JBOHRE01. Next base: position 53,074 of record JBOHRE010000003.1, read on the forward strand.
CGGATTCGAAGCACACGGCTTCGTTCGCCAGCCTCACCGCGTCGCCCAGGGCCGCGCCGCACATCAGCTCACGCTCCAGCGTCGCGATCGCCGTACGACTCGCGATCTCACCGCCGCCATGGCCGCCCATGCCGTCGGCCAGACAGGCGAGCTTGCGCCGGTCGTCCAGTGCCAGGATCGCCGCCCAGTCCTCGTTCGAGCGACGTGGGCCCTGCAGGCTGAATGCGCCCGAACGATCCCCGTATACGCTCACCTGCCGCACCGGAACCGCAGCGTTACGGCACCGAGACGCATCTCCGTTCCCTCGTTCAAGATTCGCCACTCCCCGGGCACTCGCAGCTCCGTCCCATCCACGATCACCGGGTTGGTCGCCGACAGATTTTCGATCCGCCACCCCTCTTCCGTGCCGAGCAGGCGCGCATGGACCCGGCTCACCGTCGGCGACGCCAACTGGATGTGCGGCCCTCCGCCGCCCGGCGCACGACCGATCGTCACGATCGGCCGCGCCTCACCCGCTGCTCGCACCAGTCCGAATCGCGCACCGCGGCCCGGGCCCCCCACGACCTCCAGGTAGCCGGGCAGCAGCTCCATCATCTGCGCGGCCGCATCCCGCTCATCATGGTTCGACGCCGCCGGCACGGGCGGCTCCACGCCGACCGGCCAGGGCGCTGGCTCTGCCATGCGCGAGCCGCGCTGCTCAGAACGTTGAATCGGAAACACGAGTGGGGGATCCGCCGCCGCGCTCCGTTTCGGGCGGCGTCCCCGCCTCAGCACCGAGAGGAGTCGCCGGATCAACACTGCCCCGAACCGCGTCGAATCACCCAGCACGCGGCAGAATGCCGCGCTCCACCCGCACCACCGGCGCAATCCGCATACCCCGGATCGTGCGCCGATGCATCATCTCTAAATCGTTGTGTCACCGGTAGTTACAATCTCGAGCGGCCAGCCGGCGGCGCCGCCTTTGGCGCCGTATGTTGCGCGCGCGCCACAGGGCCCCGCCCCCGCGCCCGACCCTCCCCGCCCCCGCCCCCGCCCCCGTCGATGGTTCATGGTTGGTGGTTGGTCGTGCCCGCCGGACGCCAAAGGTGACCGGGATGCCCCACGTGCCGCGAACGCCCATCAACCATCAACCATCAACGATCAACCACCAACCACCAACCCCCAACGCCACCCAGCGCCTAGACGCGCACTCCACAGCACTGCTGTGGCGCGCTTGACACCCTCGCCCCCCAACCTACCTTGCCGGCCGTGGAGCCCCCTCTCGAGCGGCGGGTCAGATTCACGTTACAATACGACGGCTCCGTGTTCCAGGGCTGGCAGACGCAGCCGGGCGCGCGGACGGTGCAGAGCGAGGTGGAAGGCGCGCTGTCGCGGTTGGTCGACCGGCCGGTGCGCGTGGTGGCGGCGGGGCGCACAGACCGCGGCGTGCACGCCACCGGCCAGGTGGTTTCAGTGGTGGTGCCGCCGAAATGGTCACCGGAGGCGCTGCGTCGCGCGCTGAACGCACTGCTGCCAGCCGAGGTGCGCGTGACCGCTGCGAGCGAGGCGGCGCCGCCCTTTCACGCACGTTACAGCGCGGTGGCGCGGGGCTACGTCTACCGTCTGGGCACTCACCCACTGGCCCATTCGCCCTTCAGGCGACGCTGGTGTTGGCCGCTGGCCGAAGCGCTGGAGCAGGATGCGCGGCGTGGCCTCGCCTTCGACGTCGCCTGGCTGCGTCAGGCCGCTGCTGCGCTGGCCGGCCGGCGCGCGTTCCGCGCCTTCGCCAAGGCGGGTCAGGAAGAGCGCGGCGACGTCTGCACCGTGCACCGCGCGGCCTGGCAGGAGTGGGCGTCGGGGTTGCAGCTCGTGATCGTCGCGGATCGCTTTCTCCATCACATGGTACGATACCTCGTGGGCACGATGGTCGACATCGCGCGGGGCCGGCGGCCCGGCGAGGACTGGGTCCGGCTGCTCGACGGTGATGCGGACGTGACGACATCGCCCCCGGCGCCGCCGGAGGGACTTTTTCTGGTGCGGGTGTACTACGACACCACGGAGCTCGAAGCGGAGGAGTCATTCGATGAAGATCTTCCTTGACAGCGCGGACCTGAGCGAGATCCGGCGTGGCGTCGAGGCCGGGCTGATCGACGGCATCACGACGAATCCGTCGCTGCTGTCGAAGGCGGCGGGCGGCGAGCATGAGCCGCGTGAGATCCTCGAAGAGATCTGTCGGACCGTACCAGGTCCGATCAGCGCCGAGGTCGTGGCCACGGACACGGAGACAATGCTGAGCGAGGGCCGCATGCTCGCGCGCATTGCCGACAACATCGTGGTCAAGGTGCCGCTGATCGAGGAGGGGCTGCGCGCCTGTCGCGCGTTCCGCGCCGAAGGCATCGCCGTCAACGTCACCCTGTGCTTCTCGCCGACGCAGGCGCTGCTGGCCGCGAAGGCGGGCGCCAGCTACATCTCGCCGTTCGTCGGCCGCATCGACGACGTCAGCGGCAACGGCATGGAGCTGATCCAGCAGATCGTGCAGATCTACCGCAACTACGATTTCGAGACCGAGGTGTTGGTCGCATCCGTGCGGCACCCGGGGCACATGGTCGAGGCCGCGCTGCTCGGCGCGGACGTCGCCACCGTGCCCTTCAAGGTGCTCATGCAGCTGCTCACGCATCCGCTGACGGACAAGGGGCTCGACGCCTTCCTCGCGGACTGGGCGAAGCTGCCTAAGGAGCGGCGCACGATCGCCGCGCCCGAAGAGCTGGTCGGCGCCCGCTGACCGAATCGTAGAGCATGGAACGTCGCAGGCTGCGGTTCTGGCTGGTGGTTCTCGCGGCGCTGCTGCCGCTGGCGGCCTTTGCAGCGCGCGGCGAGGAGGTGCTGCGTCGCGCGTTCGCCGACTCGCCTGCGGAGCGGACCGATGGCCCGCCACTCGCAGCGGCAGCCAACGCGCTGTCCACGCCGCTGAGCCAGCAGGTGGCGACGTCGCCCGACTCGCTCGACGCGTCGCGGCGCACCGCCATCGTCGCCGCCGCCGAGCGCGTGGCACCGGCCGTGGTCAGTGTCAACGTGATCCGCCGCACGACCGTGCAGCCGCGCAGCATCTGGGAGAGCTTCTTCATTCCGCCCGGCTATGAGCGCGAGGTGGCGGGCCTCGGCTCCGGCTTCATCGTCTCGGCCGATGGTCTCGTGGTCACGAACGAGCACGTGGTGCGTGGCGCGACGCAGCTCGTGGTCACGTTGCCGGACGGTCGCGACCTGGAGGCCGAGCTGGTCGGCACCGACGAGCTGAACGACCTGGCGCTGCTGCGCATGGTCGTGCCACGCGGCGGCCCGCCCCTGTCGGTCGCGCCGCTCGGCGACTCCCGGGCGCTGCTCATTGGCGAGTGGGCGATTGCCATCGGCAACCCGCTCGGTTACCTGATGTCGAACACCGAGCCGACGGTCACGGCGGGCGTGATCAGCGGCATCGGCCGCAACATCGTGTCCGGCGGACAGGCCGGTGAAGGCGGCCTGTATGTCGACATGATCCAGACCGACGCCTCGATCAACCCCGGCAACTCCGGTGGCCCGCTGGTCAATGCGCGGGGCGAAGTCATCGGCGTGAACTCGTCGATCTTCTCGCGCAGTGGCGGCAGTGAAGGGCTCGGCTTCGCGATCCCGATCAACCGCACGCGCCGGATCGTGGCCGACCTTCTCGAGGATGGCGCCGTGCGCCGCGCGTGGATCGGTGTCGAGGTCGAGCCGTCGAACCCGAACGCGTTCGGCCGCAGCGGTGAGATCGTGGTCGGCAGCGTGGCGCCTGGCTCGCCGGCAGAGCGAGCGCGGCTGCGCGTCGGCACGACGATCGTGCGCGCCGGCGAACGACGGATCCGCACGCCGCTAGACTGGGACGCCGCGCTTCTGGACGCGTCAGTCGGCGAGCCGCTCGAGGTCACGCTGCGCGAGGGCGACCGCGAGCGCGTGGTGCAGCTCGTACCGGCCGACCTGCCCTCGCTCAGTGCCGAGCGGATCCGCGCGTTCTCGGATTTCGAGCTGATCACGCTGACGCCAGCGGTCCGCGCCGAGCGGCAGCTGGCCAGTGAGCGAGGCGCGCTGATCGTGGGTCTCTCGGATCAGGCGAGGCGCTCGCTCGGCCTGCAGGACGGTGATCTCATCGTGCAGATCAACCGCACGCGCATCACCAGCGCCGAGCAGGCGGCCACGCTGCTGCGCCGTCTGGCCGGCGGTGGCGCCGTGCGCCTCATGTTCGAGCGGCGCGGCCAGCTCATCTCGACCTGGTTCTCGATCGCGGCGTGAGCGACGCGGCGCAGGGTATCGGGGCCGCCGCGGGCGCACCCACCCGCTACCAGAATCCGCTCGTCGAACGCTACGCCTCGGCCGAGATGAGCCGCATCTTCTCGCCGGCCTTCCGCTTTGGCACCTGGCGCCGACTCTGGCTGGCGCTCGCCGAGGCGCAGCACGAGCTGGGGCTCCCCATCAGCGACGCGGCGCTGCGCGCCCTGGCCGCCCACCTCGATGACATCGACCTGGACCGCGCCGCGCAGCTCGAGCGGCGCTTCCGCCACGACGTCATGGCGCACGTGCACCTCTACGGCGACGTCGCTCCCGAGGCACGCGGCGTGATCCACCTCGGCGCGACCAGCACGTACGTCACCGACAACAGCGAGCTGATCCAGCAGCGCGAGGCATTGCGGCTGGTGCGGCGCCGACTGCTCGCCTGCATCGCGAAGCTTGCGACCTTCGCCCGTCGCTGGCGCGACCTGCCCACCCTCGGCTTCACGCACTTCCAGCCCGCGCAGCCGACCACCGTCGGCAAGCGGGCCACGCTCTGGCTGCAGGACCTGCTGCTCGATGTCGAGGAGATCGACCACCGTCTCGCGACGTTCCGCTTCCGCGGCGTGCGCGGCACGACTGGAACCGAGGCCTCGTTCCTCGAGCTGTTCGACGGCGATCACGCGCGGGTCGAGCAGCTCGGCGCGCTGGTGGCCGAGAAGATGGGATTCGAGCGCCTGTTCGGTGTCACTGGCCAGACCTACCCGCGCAAGGCGGACTACGCGCTGGTCGCGGCGTTGGGCGGCGTCGCCGCGTCGGCATCCAAGTTCGCCAATGACATCCGCCTGCTCGCGCACCTGCGCGAGGTCGAGGAGCCGCTCGAGGCCGAGCAGATCGGCTCATCGGCCATGGCCTACAAGCGCAACCCCATGCGTTCGGAGCGCATCAACGCGCTCGCGCGCCACGTCCTCGTGCTCACCATGGACCCGGCGATGACCGCGGCCGCGCAATGGCTCGAACGCACGCTCGACGACTCGGCCAACCGCCGCATCGCCATTCCCGAAGCCTTCCTCGCCACCGATGCCGTGCTGGTGCTGCTGCAGAACGTCGCCGCCGGTCTGGTCGTGCGGCCCGGTATCATCCGCCGTCGCCTGGACGACGAGCTGCCTTTCCTGGCGACGGAGGCGATCCTGATGCGCGCCGTGCGCGCGGGTGGCGACCGCCAGGCGCTGCACGAGCGGATCCGCCGCCACGCGTTGGCCGCCGCCGAGCAGCAGAAGGAGCACGGTGCGGCGAACGACCTGATCGACCGGATCGCGCGCGACGCCGAGATTGCGCTGTCACGCGACGAGATCGAGGCGGCGCTCGACCCGGCACGCCACACGGGCCGCGCCGCCGCACAGGTCGACGCGTACCTGGCGCGTTACGTGGACCCGCTGCTGGAGCGAGCCGCAGCCGGCTCGCAGGCGGGAGCTGAAGTACGGGTGTGAGGGGCGGGAGCAGGCGCGGGGGCGGGGGCGGGGCCGGGCCGGGCCAAACCGTCTCGCAGAGTGAGCTGCCGCTGACGCTGATCGCGCGCGGCAAGGTGCGCGACATCTACGATGCCGGCGTCGGCGCGGGCGGCGAACCCCGGCTGCTGATCGTCGCCTCCGACCGGATCAGCGCGTTCGATGTGGTGCTGCCACAGCCGATCCCCTGGAAGGGCGCAGTCCTGACTCAGATCACGGCGTGGTGGCTCGAGCGGCTGCCCGGCGCGGCGCCGCACCACCTGCTCAGCGTCGACACGGACGAGATCGCCGACATGCTGCCGGAGCTTCGCGGCCGCGAGGCAGAGTGGGCCGGGCGCGCCATGCTCGTGCGTCGCGCCCGCACGATCCCGGTCGAGTGCGTGGTGCGCGGTTACCTGTCGGGGTCGGCCTGGAAGGAGTACCGCGAGCGTGGCACGCTCGCGCACGAGCCGCTGCCGGCAGGCCTGATCGAGGCGCAGCGGCTCGATCCGCCGATCTACTCCCCGGCGACCAAGGCCGAGCACGGCCACGACCAGAACATCACCTTCGCGGCTGTCCGCGACCGGCTCGGCGCCGCGCTCGCTGATCTCCTGCGCAGCCGTTCACTCGCCATCTACGACGCCGGCCGCGAGATCGCCGCGCACGCCGGCATCATCATCGCCGACACCAAGTTCGAGTTCGGCGTGCTGCCGAATGGCGAAGTGCTGTTGATCGATGAGGTGCTGACGCCCGATTCCTCGCGGTTCTGGCCCGAGGCCGACTACACGCCCGGGCGCGCGCAGCCGTCGCTCGACAAGCAGCCGGTGCGCGACTACCTGGACGCGCTGGCCGCACGAGGCGAGTGGGACGGCCAGCCTCCCGGACCGGAGCTGCCGCAGGACGTCATCGAGGCGACGTCGCAACGCTACCTCGAGCTGTTCCGCCGGCTCACCGGCCGCGCTCCCGTCGGCGGCTGAGCCGCGCTGAGCCCCCGGGTCGCTACTTTGTTTCCGCGACAGTGCTGCGAGCACGCGCATTCTTTGTTGCCGACGCAACACATCGTAGCCCCGGCCGGGGCGTTCCGGCGCACCATGTTCCGGGCGCATCTCGTTGTCGTTGCCCGAGTTGATCGATTGCCACGGCATGACTCGCTGGCTGGCATGCGAGTCGCATTGACGGTCCCGCGCTTGGCGCCGCTCTCCCCGGGGCAGTCGCCAGACGGGAGCGGGACGAATGACGCGACGACCGACGAATTTACAGCAGCGCGTGCGCGAGCTGCTCCAGCAGCGCGCACCGAAGCCAGTGCCCCCCAGCAAATCGTTCCTCATGGCGAGGCGTGGCGTCGATCGCGCCGTCGGTGGTGGGTCGACTCCCGCCGTCGGATCCAGTTCGGCGCCCCGTCCCGCCGCCACCATGCGTACATAGTTCAGACGCCACGGTCGCGCCGGTGCCCAGGCCGGCGCGGCTGGCGATTCGTCGGGCGGTCGCGTAACAATACCTGATGCGGCGACCGCGACTGCCCCGCCCCGTACTGCCCGGCGTCATCATCCTCCCGAGCGCGCTGACGCTCGGCAATCTCTTCTTCGGCGTCTGGGCCATTGTCGCCGCGACCCGCGGCGAGTTCATGAATGCGGCCTGGCTCATCGTGCTCGCCGGCATCGCCGACACGATCGACGGCCGCGTCGCGCGCATCACCCAGACCGGCACGCGCTTCGGCGAAGAGCTCGACTCGCTGGTCGACGCGATTTCCTTCGGCATCGCGCCGGCGCTGATCATCTTCCACCTCTTCCTCAGCACCGAGAACTGGAGCTGGATCGCCGCCTTCGTGTACGTCGTCGGCGCCGTGATCCGGCTCGCCCGCTTCAACGTCGAGCAGGCCGGCCACGCCAAGACCGCCTTCCACGGGCTGCCCTCGCCGTCCGCAGGCATGACGCTCGCCACCTTCTACCCCTTCAGCCAGACCGCCTTCTTCCAGCAGCACCTCGGCCACCTGAACTGGCCCGTGATCATGACCGCCTCCATGATCATGCTCGCCTGGCTGATGATGAGTCACATCCTCTATCCTGTGCTGCCGAAGTTCGGCCTGCGCAACGCCAAGGGCATTGCCACCGGCATCTTCCTGCTCGGCTGCATCGCCGCATCGCTCACCATCCCGGCCCTCTTCTTCTTTCCGTTCTTTGCGACCTACATTGCCTACGGCATCGTCAAGGCCGTCGTGCTCGGCTTCTTCGAGCTGCTGCCCGAACGCGACCTGATGATCGATGAGGAAGAGACCGGCGACGAGGCCGGCGCCGAGCTGCGCGACGTCGACTATGATGAGCTGCGAGCGCGATGACCGAATTCCTGGTGACGGTGCGGATCACGCCGCGACGCGGACTGCTCGATCCGGAGGGCAAGGCGATTCACGGTGCCCTCGAATCGCTCGGCTTCCCCGCCGTCGACGAGGTGCGCGTCGGCCGCCTGGTGCGACTGCGGCTCGCGGCTGAATCGAACGCCGCCGCCCACGACGAGGCGCGCCGTATGTGCGAGAAGCTGCTGGCCAATCCAGTGACCGAGGACTACCGGATTGAGGTGGAGTCTCCGGACTCTCGCCGGCCCCGCAAACGCGCAGCCGGCGCGCACGTTCACGACGATCCCGATCCCGATCCCGACTGAGCAATGCACGTCGCGATCGTCACCTTCCCCGGCTCCAACTGCGACTACGATTGCTACAAGGCGATCCGCGACGTGCTCGGCGCCCACACCGAGTTCGTCTGGCACCGCGAGACCTCGCTGGGCGACGCCGATGCGCTCATCCTCCCCGGCGGCTTCAGCTACGGCGACTATCTGCGCGCCGGCGCCATCGCCCGCTTCAGCCCGATCATGGAACCGGTGCGCCGCTTCGCCGCCGCTGGCCGGCCCGTGCTCGGCATCTGCAACGGCTTCCAGGTCCTGTGCGAGGCGGGACTGCTGCCCGGTGCGCTCGTGCGCAACGACACGCTGCGCTTCGAGAGCCGCACGGTGCGCGTGCGCGTCGAGAACACGTCGACGGCCTTCACCAACGCCTATGAGCCCGGCCAGATCCTCGAGCTGCACATCGCCCACGGCGAGGGCTGCTACGTGGCCGATCCCGAGACGCTGGACAGGCTCGAGGCCGAGGGCCGCGTCGCGTTCCGCTACGTCGACCGCGGCGGCCGCGCCACGGCGGAGGCGAACCCGAACGGATCGCTCCGCAACATCGCGGGCATCGCCAACGACGCTGGCAACGTTCTCGGGCTGATGCCGCACCCCGAGCGCAGCGTCGAGGCCCTGCTCGGGTCGACCGACGGACTGGGCGTCTTCGAGTCGCTAGGGCGCAGCGTCCCCGCTCGGGCCCCGACCTCGTAGCTCTCCAGGTCGGCCGGCCCCGTCCATACCAACGGGTCAGCCGTCGTGCAGGTTGACGCGCCGCGGCGACGGGCGCGGCTCGTACCTTCTCGGCCCCTCTGATTTTTGGTACAACCTGTACAGCCGACCGCCGGTGCCTGAGCCGATGGGACAGCCCGAGCCTCACTCCGCCGCACGCGCCGGTCGAGGATGCCGGTCGAGTAACCCGCCGGCCGAGTCACCTGCCGGGCCGTGCACCCTGCCGGCCCGGGCACGCTCGGCCCAGGAACCCTCCCAGCCCAGGCACCTGCCGTCCCAGGCACGCCGGCTCAGGCACACCCTGACAGCCAAAGGCACCACGGCCCAGGCAGCTGGCGGCCGAGTCGTCGCGTCCCGGGAACTCGGCCCGGCCCAAGCGTTCGCTCCGCTGCCCGATCGAGCGGCTCAGCCTTGACGTCACGAACGGCCCGCTGTAAACGTTTACAATCAGCAGCCGCCGAGCGTGGCCGGACCCGAAAAACATTGCAGGACGAGCCGCGGCCGCTGAGCTGGCGGAACCCGAAAAGCATTACAGCACGAGCCGCGGCCGCTGAGCTGGCGGAACCCGAAAAACATTGCAGCACGAGCCGCGGCCGCCGGCGTGGCCAGACCCGAAAAACGTTGCAGCACGAGCCGCGGCCGCTGAGCCTGGCGGAACCCGAAAAGCATTGCAGCACGAGCCGCGGCCGCTGAGCGTCGCGGAACCCGAAAAACATTGCAGCACGAGCCGCGCGGCCGCTGAGCGTCGCGGAACCTGGAACGAGCAGCGAGTGCCGCGGGCTGGCGCATCGGTCGACTCGGCGGCGACGGGCTGTACAACATGTACCAAAACCACGAGGAGACGAGCGGGTAACGGCCGGCTCGGAGCACGCGGCCGGCGGGCGGCGGACGACGGCGGGCGCCACAGCGCCAGTCGCCGCAATCGAGGTGGCCGGCCGGACACCCCGGCGCGGTGACCCAGAGGCGAGCCGGGTTGGGCGGGCGTCGGGGCGGAATCGAGCGCCGCTAATTGTGGGCGGCGCGTTGGCCCACGTGCAACTGCGCGCGGGATGGGCACGACGATCAAGGACGTGGCACGGGAGGCCGGCGTCTCGGTGGCGACGGTGTCGCGCGCGTTCAATGGGAGCGGGCCGGTGCGTCCGGACACGCTGCGGCGGATCGAGGACGTGGCCGAGCGGCTGCGGTACCGGCCGCACGGCGGTGCGCGCAGCCTGATCACGCGGCAGACGCGCACGGTAGGAGTGCTGCTGCCGGATCTGTACGGTGAGTTCTTCTCCGAGGTGCTGCGCGGCATCGACAAGACGGCGCAGGCGCGCGCACACCATATCCTGGTGTCGAGCTCGCACAACGAGCGCGAGGAGCTGGAGGCGGCGGTGGCGGCAATGCACGGCCGCGTCGATGGCCTGATCCTGATGGCCCAGGACACCGGGGTCGCGTCGCTGCTAGGCGAGATTCCGTTCGGCCTGCCGCTGGTGCTGCTGAACTGTCGGGCGGATGGGCCGTACGACTCGATCACCATCGCCAACGAGCGGGGCACGCGCGCGGTCGTGCGCCATCTGAGCGCGCTCGGTCATCGACGGATCGCGATGATCAAGGGTCCGGACGGCAATTTCGATGCGGCGGAGCGGCTGCGCGGGTATCGCAAAGGGATGCGCGAGGCGGGGGTGACGAGCACGTCGGCGCTGGAGCTACCAGGCGCCTTCACGGATGCGTCGGGGTACGCGGCGGCCAAGCATCTGCTGAGGATGCGGCCGCGGCCAACGGCAGTGCTGGCCGCCAATGACACGACGGCGCTGGGCGCACTGAGCGCGCTGCGTGAGGCGGGCGTCGCGGTGCCGGACGACATCGCGGTCGTCGGCTTCGACGACATTCCGATGGCGCGCTATCTCAATCCACCGCTCACCACGGTTCACGTGTCGATCCGGGAGCTAGGCAAGCGAGCGGTCGAACGGCTGCTCACGGCACTGGACGATAAGGACGCGCACGAACCGCGCGAGGACGTGCTGCCGACGCGGCTCGTAGTGCGTGGCACGTGCGGCGCGCCGACGCTGACCGGCGGCAGCCACGCAGCTGACACGGACGAGGGGCAATGTTGACGCGCGCGCGTGGAGTCGCTATCGCCGTGAGCGCCGGTCTGGCACTCGGCTGCGCCGCGCCGCGCGACGTGTCGGCGCCGCCGGTCGAGCCATCGCCGCCGCGAGGCCGGGTGGCGACGACTCCTCCACCGCCGGCGCCAGTCGTCACGGCCGGCCGGCGAGCGGCGGCGGTCCGCGATCCACGGATGGAGCAGTTCGTCGACTCCGTGCTGGCGCGCATGACGCTGGCCGACAAGCTAGGCCAGCTGAATCAGCCCACGGGCCCCGGTCCACAGACGGGTCCCGAGCAGCGTTCCGGTTCGGAGGCGGACGTACGTGCCGGTCGCATCGGCTCCTTCCTGGGCGTGTGGGGCGCCGCCAACACGCGCAGCCTTCAGCGCATCGCAGTGGAGGAGAGCCGGCTGGGAGTGCCGCTGCTGTTCGCGCACGACGTGATCCACGGCTTCCGCACGATCTTCCCGGTTCCGTTGGCCGAATCCGCGAGCTTCGACACCGCGGCGGTCGAGCGTGCGGCGCGCATTGCCGCCACGGAAGGCGCGGCGCACGGCGTTCACTGGACCTATGCGCCGATGGTGGATCTCGCGCGCGATCCTCGCTGGGGCCGCATTGTCGAGGGCGCGGGCGAGGATCCGTTTCTGGGTGCGGCCATGGCGGCCGCGCGGGTGCGCGGCTTCCAGGGCGAGGACCTCTCGGCGGACAACACAATGATGGCGACGGCCAAGCACTTCGTCGCCTATGGCGCCGCGGAGGGCGGTCGCGACTACAACACCGCCGACATCTCCGACATTACGCTGCACGAGATCTACCTGCCGCCGTTCCGCGCCGCGATCGACGCGGGCGCAGGTTCGGTGATGGCCGCCTTCAACGAGATCGGCGGCGTGCCGATGCATGCGCACAACGAGCTCATCGATGGGCTGCTGCGCGAGGAGTGGGGCTGGGACGGCGTCCTGGTGAGCGACTACACGGGCGTGCTGGAGCTGCTGCGCCACGGCATTGCGGCGACGCCGGCCGAGGCGGGTGTCCTCGCGCTCGCGGCCGGCGTTGACGTGGACATGGTCAGCCGGATCTACCTCGAGCACCTCGATTCGATGGTTCTCGCCGCCCAGGTCGACGAGCGGGAGATCGATGAGGCAGTGCGGCGCGTGCTGCGCGCGAAGTACCGCCTCGGCCTGTTCGAGGATCCGTACCGCTACGCCGACGAGGCCCGGGAGCGCGCGCTCACGCTGGCGCCCGAGCACGTGGCGGAGGCGCGCGCACTGGCGCGCAAGGCGATCGTGCTGCTGAAGAACGAGCCGCACAACGGCTCGGCGGTGCTGCCGCTACGCAGGGACATCGGCACGATCGCCGTGATCGGCGCGCTGGCGAGCGATCAGCGCTCGCCGTTGGGCTCGTGGGCGGCCGCCGGGCGTGCCGAGGACGCCGTATCGGTGCTCGACGGGATCCGCGCGGCCGTCGCGCCGGCAACCACGGTGCTGTACGCCGAGGGCGCAGCGGTGGAGGGTCAGGACACGAGCGGTTTCGCCGAAGCGCTGCGGGTGGCGCGGCGCGCCGACGCCGTGGTGCTGGTACTCGGCGAGCACCACGACATGAGCGCGGAGGCACGCAACCGCAGCTCGCTGGATCTGCCGGGCGTGCAGCCGGAGCTGGCGCGTCGCGTCATGGCGCTGGGCAAGCCGACGGTCGCAGTGCTGCTGAACGGGCGCCCGCTTTCGATCCCGTGGCTGGACGAGCACGTGCCGGCGATCGTGGAGGCCTGGTACCTCGGCGTGCAGATGGGTCCGGCCGTCGCCGACGTGCTGTTCGGCGATTACAACCCGGGCGGCAAACTGCCGGTCAGCTTCCCGCGCACGGTCGGCCAGGTGCCGATCTACTACAACCACAAGAACACCGGCCGACCGCCGGTGGAGTCCGAGCGTTACACGTCGAAGTACATCGATGTGCCGTGGACGCCGCTGTACCCGTTCGGCCACGGGCTGAGCTACACGACGTTCGAGTATCGGCAGCTGACGCTCGGCGCCCGCAGCCTGAGTGGCGGCGACTCGCTGATCGTGAGCGTCGAGCTCGCCAACACTGGCGAGCGCGCGGGCGATGAAGTCGTACAGCTGTACCTGAGCGACGAGGTCCGCAGCATCACGCCGCCGGTCAAGCAGCTGCGCGGCTTCCGCCGCGTGCACCTGCAGCCGGGCGAGGCGCGGACCGTGACGTTCACGCTGCGATCCGCTGACTTCGCCTTCTATGACACGCAGCTGCGTCGGCTCGTCGAACCGGGCTTCTTCACCGTCCAGGTCGGCGGCAGCTCGGCCAGCGGGCTACGGGATCGCTTCGAGGTCGTCGGCGACGTCCTGATCCTCGATCGCTGTGCGGTCTGCCTCACGGCGCGGCGGGATGGCAGCGACGCAGGTGGCGCATGATCGCGCCGGCGCTCGATCGCATCGGCTTTACCATAGATGGGGTTTCATCGGCCCCTTCCCGTCTCACCAGATTCCCGGGTCGGACACCATGAATCGACGAATCGCATCACTCTTCCTGCTGTTGACGGCCACGCCGCTCGCGGCGCAGGGCCCCCAGGGACGCGTGACCGGCACCGTCACGTCAGCCGACAACGCGCGTCCACTGCCGGGCGTCAGCATCGAGGTGAAAGGCACGACCGTCGGCACGCTCACGGCCGCAAACGGCCGCTACGCCATTTCGGTCGAACCCGACGACACCCTCGTCTTCTCCTTCCTCGGCTACGCCATCGAGGAGGTCGGCGTGGCCGGGCGCGAGGTGGTCAATGTAGCGCTACGGACGGAGGCCGTGGCGCTGCAGGAGATCGTCGTCGTCGGCTACGGCACGCAGCAGCGCCGCGACGTGACCGGCGCGGTGGCGAGCATCAGCGGCGAGGAGCTCACCACGGTCGCCACACCCTCGGTCGAGCAGGCGCTGCAGGGCCGTGTGGCGGGCGTACAGGTGACGCCGCAGTCGGGCGAGCCCGGCGCCGGCGCGATCGTGCGCATCCGCGGCGTCGGCACACTGAACAACGCATCGCCGCTGTACGTCGTCGACGGCATGTTGGTCGATGACATACAGTTCCTGAACCCGAGCGATATCCAGGCCGTCGATGTGCTGAAGGACGCATCGGCCACCGCCATCTACGGCTCACGCGGCGCCAATGGCGTGATCATCATCACGACGAGGCGGGGCGTGATCGAGCGGCCCACGCAGTTCACGATCAATGCGTACGCCGGCACGCAGCGCGTGCTCGACCCGATCGATCTGGTGAACGCGCAGCAGTACGCGATGCTGGCCAATGAGCTGGCGGCCAACCAGGGGATCCCTCCGTACTTCGAGAACCCGTCGGCCGTCGGGACCGACACCGACTGGCAGGATCTCGTCTTCGACGATGCCGCTCCGATCCAGAGTTACCAGCTCTCCAGCTCGGGCGGCACGGACCGGATCACCTATTACTTCAGCGGCAACTATTTCCGGCAGGCGGGCGTGCTGCCCAAGTCGGACTTCGACCGGCTGACCCTGCGCCTCAACAACGACTATCAGCTCAACGACTACCTGCTGTTCGGCCACAACATCAACTTCTCCTACACGGACGGGCAGCGCCCGCCCAACGTGCTCGGCGCGCTGTACCGCGCCGATCCGGCGATCCCGCCACGCAACCAGGAGGGCGACTTCAGCAACGCCAACCTGCGATCATCGGCCGGGAACCCGGCGGCGGCCGTGTTCTACACGCGCAACGAGGAAACGGGGCGTCGCCTGGTCGGCAATCTGTTTGCCGATCTGAACGTGCTGGAGAACTTCACATTCCGATCCAGTTTCGGCCTGGACTACGCCGAGACCGAGTTCCGCGGGTTCAATCCCGTATTCGTGGTGTCGCCGACCCAGCAGAACACGGAATCCACTCTGAATGTCGAGCTCGGTAAGGCCACCTCCTGGCTCTGGGAGAACACGCTGAACTGGAACTGGGTCTCCGACCGGCACCGCGTCAACGCGCTGGCCGGCGTCACCGCGCAGTCGTTCTATTTCGAGGAGCTCGGCGGCGGACGCAGGAACATCGTGGGCGAAGGCGAAAACCTGTGGTACCTCAATGCCGGCGATGCCGAAGGCCAGACGAACTTCAATGAGGCCGAAGACTGGCGCATGCTGTCGTACCTCGTGCGCACAAACTACTCGCTGCTCGACCGCTATCTGCTGACCGCATCCTTGCGGGTGGATGGCTCATCGCGCTTCGGCGAAGGGAATCGCTATGGCTGGTTCCCGTCCTTCGCGCTCGGCTGGAATCTCGCCGAGGAGCCGTTCTTCCCGGCCACCGACGTGATCTCGGCCTTCAAGCTTCGTGGCAGCTGGGGCGAGATCGGCAACGACAAGATCGGCGCGTATCCGGGCATACCGGTGGTGACCGGCAACCTGAATGCGGTGTTCGGGCCGAGCCAGGACCTGACGTTCGGTGCCACGACCGTCGAGCTGGCGAATCCGGACGTGCAGTGGGAGACCACGCGGCAGACCAACCTCGGCGCCGACATGGCGTTCCTCGACGGCCGCCTGGCCGCCACCGTGGATTACTACAACCGGCTGACGGACGGGATCCTGGTGCGCGTGCCGATTCCTCGTTACGTCGGCGTCACGACCGAGCCGTTCGTGAACGCGGCCGAGGTCGAGAACAAGGGCCTCGAGGGTTCGTTCACCTGGGCGGAGTCGCGCGGCGACCTCGGCTACGAGCTGAACGTGAACGGCGCGACCGTGAACAACGAGGTGAAGTCGCTGGGCCAGGGCCGCGAGGAAATCCTGAGCGGCGGGCTCGGCAATGAGATCGCGTTCACGACCCGTACCGTCGTCGGTCAGCCGATCGGCTCGTTCTGGGGATTCCAGGTGTTGGGCGTGTTCCAGACTCAGGAGGAGATCGCGAGCTCGCCGACGCGCGGCGGTGAGCAGCCCGGCGACCTGAAGTATGCCGACCTGAGCGGGCCCGATGGGGTGCCGGACGGGGTCATCACGAACGCCGACAAGACCTTCATCGGTTCGCCGATCCCGGATCTGATCTACGGCCTGAACGCGAACCTCAGCTGGCGCGCACTCGATCTGTCGGCCAGCTTCAGCGGTCAGAGTGGCAACGAGGTCTTCAACGGCAAGAAAGCCGTGCGTTTCGGCGTCGAGAACTACGAGGCATCCTTCCTGAACCGATGGACCGGCCCGGGCACGAGCAACAGCGAGCCGCGCATCACGAATGCGGGCCACAACTACCAGGCGTCGGAGCGGTTCATCGAGGACGGCTCGTTCTTCAAGCTGCACGCGGCGCAGCTCGGGATCCGGCTGCCGCAATCGCTGACCGAGCGCTTCGACCTGCAGTCGGCGCGCCTCTACGTGAACGGCACGAACCTGTTCACCATGACCGACTACTCGGGTTACACGCCCGAGCTGACCGTCGACGAGGTGATCCGCAGCGGGATCGATCTCGGCATCTTCCCACCCGCGCGTACGTTTACGCTCGGTGTGGACGTCACGTTTTGAGCAGATGTGGCAGATTTTGGCAGGCATCTTCTTCCGGCAGGTGGATCATGAGAGCAACGAGGATCACGGCGCGGGCTCGGCGACGCGGTGTGCGGCCCGGGATTGCGGTCGCACTGCTCGCAGCGCTGGTCGCGTGCGACATCGAAACCGATCCGCTCGGCCAGCTCACGAGCGAGAGCTTCTTCCAGAACGCGGACCATGCCGTTCAGGCGACGAACGCGACGTACAGCATGCTGCGCGAGTGGCAGGTCCACGTATTCTCCTGGATCGGCCTCACGGACATCGCGTCCGACGACGCGACCAAGGGCAGCGTGCCGGCCGACGCCAGCTTCCTGCTCGAACTGGACAACCTCAACTTCGACCCGGGGAATCTGGCATTCGTCGATCCCTGGACGGGGTACTATCGGGGCATCCACCGGGCGAACGTGGCGCTGGCGAACATCCCGCCGATCGAGATGGACAACGCGCTGAAGGCGCGTCTGCTCGGCGAGAACAAGTTTCTGCGCGCCTACTTCTATTTCTTCCTGGTGCGTGCGTATGGCGGCGTTCCGCTGCTGACGGAGCCGCTGATCCCCGGCCAGTTCGAGCAGTCACGCGCGACCGCCGACGAGGTGTATGCGCTGATCGAGCAGGACCTGCTCGACGCGATCGATGTGCTGCCCGAGAAGTCGGGGTACGGCGCGGACGATCTCGGCCGCGCGACCGCGGGCGCGGCCCGCGCAATGCTCGCAGAGGCCTACCTGTACCAGGGCGAGTTCGACAGCGCGCTGCAGCAGGCACAGGCGGTGATCAACTCGGGCGAGTATAGCCTGTTCCCGGATTACGAGACGCTGTTCTCGCCGGCCGGTGAGAACTCCTCGGAGTCCGTCTTCGAGGTGCAGGCCGTGGCGCTGGAGACCGGCGGTGCCGGCAGTCAGTACGCGCAGGTGCAGGGTGTGCGGGGCACGCCGAACATCGGCTGGGGCTTCAACACGCCGTCGCCCGAGCTGGAGGACTCCTACGAGGCCGGCGACCCGCGCCTGCACGCGACGATCATGTACCCGTGGGAGCTGCTGCCGGACGGCAGCGGGCGGGTCGTGTTCGCCAACCCGAGCATGCCGAACAACCGCTACAACCAGAAGGTCTTCCTGTCGCCGGAAACCCCGCGCGGTTCGGGCAACGGTGGTGTCAACATTCGACGGATCCGGTATGCGCACGTACTGCTGACAGCCGCCGAGGCTGCAGCCCGGACGGGGCAGGCCGGACTGGCGCAGATGTGGCTGAACGAGGTGCGGGACCGTGCTCGTGGTGACCGCGACATCACGCTCGGCGTCCAGGCGGAGCAGCTCGCGAGCTCGATCGCCGGTGACGTGCTCGGCCTCGGCGCGGGCACGAGCCGCGTCTTCGTGCGCTTCGTCGCCGATGACGACCCGGCCTTTGCGGCGGGATTGCGCAGCTTCCAGTACGAGTGCGTCGGCTCCTGCCCTTCGGGTGACGTACCACCGGTGCGCGTCATCAATGTCGACATCATCGAGGCTGTCGATGGCGTGCCCGTGACGACACTGGCAGAATATTACGCGGAGCTGGACCGCCAGGCGCCCGGCGAGCAGGTGACGCTCGATGTGCTGCGCGTTATGCAAGCGAACGGTGCCACGGACACGCAGTCCATGTCGGTCACGGTCACGGCACAGGCCCTGCTGCCGCCGGTCACGGCGGGCGGGCAGCAGCTGCTCGAGGCGGTCTGGGAGGAGCGACGCCACGAGCTGGCCATGGAGCAGCACCGCTGGTTCGACCTGGTTCGCCAGGGGCGCGCCCAGGAGCTCATGGCCATCGCGGGCAAGAACTTCCAGGCTGGCAAGCACGAGCTGTATCCGATCCCCGCCGCCGAGGTCGCGGTCGCGGGGTTGCAGCAGAATCCCGGGTACTGACGCCGGTATACGCGTCGATCGGCGGGCGACAGCCCTCGAGAAAGGAAGGTCCGGCCATGCGCGAGGCGAAGCCCGCGCTGCTGCTCGGGATGGCACTGCTCACCGCCGCCGGGGCGGGCTGCGGTCGCACGGCGACTGCGCCGCCGCCCGAGCCGGCGCCGAAGGCGGAGGGTGCGGCGGGCCGCTCGGTCGCGGCAGAAGGCACCGGCTCGGTCGGCGTCGTCGATGGCGACGACCTGCACGGGATCCCGGCAACCCAGCTCGAGCAGCTGCTCGCGGGCCGGGTGGCCGGTGTGCAGGTCATCCGGCTGCCCGGCGGCGGCATCTCCGTGCGCATCCGCGGCCCCGGCTCCATCGGTGGTGATACCGAGCC
Organism: Longimicrobiales bacterium; assembly: GCA_050732635.1. Lineage (GTDB taxonomy): Bacteria > Gemmatimonadota > Gemmatimonadetes > Longimicrobiales > RSA9 > JBOHRE01. The sequence goes on from JBOHRE010000003.1 coordinate 72,077, forward strand.
GCTCTACGTGGTCGACGGCATGCCGGTTCGCGTGACGCCCGGCCGCGGCCTGGACTGGCTCAATCCCTCTGACATTCAACGGATCGAGATCCTGAAAGATGCCGTCACGACATCGATGTACGGCGTACAGGGTGCCAACGGCGTGGTTCTCATCACCACGCGGCGCCGGGACTCGAGCTGAGCGCCGCCGGCCGGTGACGGCCAGGCTCGTGGTCGGCGTGCTGTGGGCCGTCACGGCGATCGCGGCTGGCGGCTGTGCGCCGAACAGCGGGCCGACGGCGGCGCCCGGACCGGGCATAGAGGAATCCGAGGCGGCGTTCCTCGACGACGTGCAGGAGCGCACGTTCCGTTTCTTCTGGGAGACCACGAACCCGGCCAACGGCCTGGTGCCGGACCGATGGCCGACGCCGTCGTTCTCCAGCATCGCAGCGATCGGCTTCGGCCTGAGCGGCTACATCGTCGGCGTGGAGCGAGGCTGGATCACGCGTGCGGAGGCAGGCGACCGCGTCCTGATCACGCTGCGGTTCTTCCAGCTCTCGCCGCAGAGCGACCGACCGACCGAGGTCACCGGCCACCGCGGCTTCTTCTACCACTTCCTCGACATGCAGACCGGCCACCGCTTCCAGCAGGTGGAGCTGTCCACGATCGACACCGGACTGCTGATGATGGGAGTGCTCTCCGCCCTCGAGTACTTCGACGGCGGCGACACCACCGAGGTCGCGATCCGGGCGCTGGCCGATTCACTGTACCGCGCCGTCGAATGGGATTGGGCTTCGGTGCGTCCGCCCGCGATCTCGATGGGTTGGCGCCCGGAGAGCGGCTTCATCGCGCACGACTATGACGGCTACAACGAGGCCATGTTCCTCTACATCCTGGCGCTCGGCTCGCCGACGCACACCGTGCCGCCGGAGGCGTGGGAGGAGTTCACGAGCACCTACGACTGGGCCGAGTTCTACGGGCAGTCGCATGTCAGCTTCGCGCCGCTGTTCGGTCACCAGTACTCGCACGTCTGGATCGATTTCCGCGGCATCCAGGACGCCTACATGCGCGCGCGCGGCATCGATTACTTCGAGAACTCGCGGCGGGCGACGCTCGCCCAGCACGCCTACGCCGTCGACAACCCCGGCGCCTGGGAGGGTTACGGGCCTGAGATCTGGGGGCTGACGGCATCCGATGGACCGGGCGGCTTCACCGCGACGATCGGTGGACGGGAGCGCCAGTTCCATGGCTACTGGGCGCGGGGCGCCGCGGCGGGCGACGTCCGCGACGACGGCACGATCGCGCCGACCGCCGCCGGCGGCTCGGTGCCCTTCGCACCGGAGATCGCGATCCCGGCGCTACGCGCCATGCGTGACGGTACCGGCGGCAACCTGTATCAGCAGTACGGCTTCAAGGACGCGTTCAACCTGACGCTGGACGAGCCGGGCCTGGCCCAGAAGGAGACCACGGTGCCGGGCGTCGGCTGGTTCGACATCGACTACCTCGGCATCGACCAGGGTCCGATCCTGCTCATGATCGAGAACCACCGCACGGAGCTGATCTGGGAGCTGATGCGCGACAGCCAGTACATCGTGCAGGGGCTTTGTCGCGCGGGCTTCACCGGTGGTTGGCTGGCAGGCCGCTGCGGATGAACGCACGCGCGCTGGTCCTGCTGACCGCCGCGTTCGCCAGCGGCTGGTTCGGGCAGCGCTGGGCCGCTGCCGCCGAGCCGGCCGTGCAGGCCGCACCGCGCAACGTCGTCTTCATTCTGAGCGACGACCACCGCTACGACTTCATGAGCTTCATGGAGCGCGCGCCGAACTTCCTCGAGACGCCGAACCTCGACAGCCTGGCCGCCGGCGGTGCGCACCTGCGCAATGCCTTCGTCACGACCTCGCTCTGCTCACCCAGCCGCGCGTCGATTCTGACCGGGCAGTACGCGCACCGCCACCAGATCGTGGACAACACCTCGCCGATTCCGCCCGGCACCGTGTTCTTCCCGCAGTACCTGCGCGACGCCGGCTACGCGACAGCGTTCGTCGGCAAGTGGCACATGGGCGAGGTCGACGACATGCCGCAGCCCGGCTTCGACCACTGGGTCAGCTTCCGGGGCCAGGGCACCTACTACGATCCGGTGCTGAACGTGAACGGCGAGCGCGGCCAGGTGCAGGGTTACACCACCGACATCCTGACGGAGCACGCGCTGCAATGGCTCGAGACCCAACAGCGTGAGCGGCCCGACCAACCGTTCTTTCTCTACCTGTCACACAAGGCGGTGCACGCGGAGTTCGAGCCCGCCGAGCGCCATGTCGGCCGCTACCGGGACATCCGCATCCCCTACCCGGAGACGATGGCGGACGTCGAGTCGAATTACTGGCTGAAGCCGGACTGGGTGCGGCAGCAACGCGGCAGCTGGCATGGCGTGGACTACATGTTCCACGGCGCGATGGAGTTCGACGGCTTCTACCGCGCGTATGCGGAGACGCTGCTTGCGCTCGACGAGAGCGTCGGCCGCGTGCTGGACTACCTGCGCGACACCGGGCTCGACCGCTCGACGCTCGTCATCTACATGGGCGACAACGGATTCCTGCTCGGTGAGCACGGTCTGATCGACAAGCGGCACGCCTACGAGGAATCGATGCGCGTGCCAATGCTCGCGTTCGCGCCCGGCTTCATCGCGCCCGGCTCGGCGCCCGACGCGCTGATCCGTAACATCGACATCGCGCCGACGCTGCTCGACCTGGCCGGCGTCGAGTCGGGCCACGCACTGGACGGGCAGTCGTTCCTGCCCGTGCTGCGCGGCGAGAGCCTGGCCACCGACGACGAGCTGCTCTACGAGTACTACTGGGAGTACGCGTTCCCGCACACGCCCACCGTCTTCGCGCTGCGCGGCGACCGCTACAAGTACATCTTCTATCACGGCGTCTGGGACCTGCAGGAGTTCTACGATCTGCAGACGGACCCTCAGGAGCGCCACAACCTGATCCGGGTGCCGGAATACCAGGACGAGATCGAGGACATGCGCGAGCGCCTGTTCGACCGCCTCGAGGCGACCGGCGGCATGGCGATCCCGCTCAAGCGGCCGACGCCGTGGCAGGCGGCCGAGCGCAAGCGACCCTGACAACGGGCCGGCGGCGTGGGGCGCTCGGCGCGGCCACCGTGCTCGCCGCCGTGGCCGGCTGGCTGGCGG